>JBHEKZ010000031.1:0-2908 GCA_041859025.1 Melioribacteraceae bacterium
TGGAAAACTCAGCGGCGCGTACGGGAGGTGTTAGATATGTGGTTCGATGACAAACCGTTGGGTCTTCCGGGTGATGAAGATGGCGGTGGTCTTTGTTCTTGGTATGTTTTCTCCGCGATGGGATTTTTCCCGGTAACGGTTGGCAAAAGCGAGTACGCTATTGGTAGTCCATTCTTCGAAAAAATATCTATACAATTGCCAAATGGTAAAACTTTTGTGGTGTACGCAAAAAATTCTACTAAAAAGAATAAGTATATACAATCTGCTCAGCTAAACGGTAAAGAAATAACTCGCTCTTTTATTAATCATTTGGACATTATCAACGGCGGAACACTTAACCTGATCATGGGCGAAAGGCCAAATAAAGAGTGGGGAATGTGATATAGATTTATTTGACGTTTTACATGGACACCAAACAATTAAACGCAAGAACCGGATAAGCCACTTTAGTTAATTTATAATTACATAGCGGAAAAGTAATTTTCATGTTATTGAAAAATAAAAGAGGTTATCTTGTTCAAAAACAATCTTTTTCTTTTGCTCATTTTATTTTTTCAAATCTTTTTACAGCAAGAAACCAAATCTCAAGTTTTAGCCGGAACGGATGAATTAGGAAGAACTCTTCTCTTGAATAATTCAGTTGGAAATCTTCAAAAAAGTAAAAATGTGGCGGTTTTCTATTTCATCTGGCACGATGATGGAATAATTGCAGGAGATGTGTGGGATTTATGCGAAATTGTAGCAAAACACCCAGAGGTATTGAACGATTTCGACAATCCAAACTGGGGGCTTCAACAGTCGGTTTCGGCATATTATTGGGGACAACCCCTTTATGGTTATTACAGAGCAGAGGACTATTGGGTTAGTTTAAAAAGTGTTCAATTGCTAACCGACGCTGGAGTTGATATTCTTGTAATTGATGCTACAAATAAGGAAACGTATGGCAAGAACGCAGATATTTTAATGAAAGCAATGGATGCTGTTCGCGCTCAGGGTAAAAATCCTCCCAAAATTGTTTTTTATACTAATACAGAATCTGGTTTCACCATGCAGCAAGCATATGATAATTTTTATAAACCTGGGGCAAAATATTATCACCCGGAGTGTTGGTTTCAACTTGATGGAAAGCCTTTGGTTATTGGTATTTCCGCTGAAGCTAAGGGACAGGAATATGAAAACTTCTTTACTTTTAGAGAATCACAATGGCCTACAGAACAATATAAAAACAATAGCTGGCCATGGATATCGTTTAAAAGGCCGCAGCAAGTTCATTTTAACGCTAAGGGAGAAAAAGAAATTATAAATGTAGCTGTAGCTCAACATCCTAATCCAAAAGCGGGAATGGGTGGTTCTGCCTTTTACGGAAATAGAGATAATTGGGGAAGAAGCTATAGAAAAGGATACCATGGAAATGCAGAAGTGGATATCCGTTA
Organism: Melioribacteraceae bacterium; assembly: GCA_041859025.1. Classification (GTDB taxonomy): domain Bacteria; phylum Bacteroidota; class Ignavibacteria; order Ignavibacteriales; family Melioribacteraceae; genus Stygiobacter. The sequence continues at coordinate 1,434 of JBHEKZ010000031.1, forward strand.
TGGTTACAATATACAAGAACAATGGGATTGGGCAATTGCCGAGAATCCTCCTTTCGTTTATGTAACAGGATGGAATGAATGGATTGCCGGTAAGTTTCCAAGTAAGGATAATAATCCCGAGCATTCATGGTTTTGCGATCAGGCAAATCCGGAATACAGTAGAGATATTGAGCCAACAAGAACCGCCGGGTTGAAGGACAACTATTATATGCAGTTGGTTAATAACATCAGACGTTACAAAGGAATTGAAGCTAATCTAATTGCCGGAAAAGAAAAATCGATTAAGAGTTTTGACGACTGGAAAAATGTTGAACCAACTTATACTGATTATATAGGTGATACAGCAGAACGTAATTGCTCCGGGATGCAAATAAGTCCAAAAGTTATTTATTCTAATAAAACCGGTAGAAATGATTTCCATCAGTTAAAAGTTTCGAGAGATGGAAAGAATGTGTATTTCTTTGCATCAACCGTTGCAAAAATAACTTCTGTTGAGGGTAGTAATTGGATGCGTCTATATATAAATTCAGATAGAAAGCATGATACCGGATGGAATGGATTTGATTATAGAATAAATGCCGGAAGTAAATTGCAAAAATATTCCGGTGGAGAATGGGAGGATTTAGCTAGTGTTAAATATGAAGTTAGAAACAATAAAATGATGATTACTGTTCCGCGCAAATACATTCTGGATTTTTCAGCTGAACTTAATATTGAATTTAAGTGGTCTGATAATATGCAAGATTCCAGCGATCCACTAGATTGGTATCTTAATGGTGATGCAGCTCCTGGCGGAAGATTTACCTGGGTATATTCAGAAAAATAACTGAAGTTTTTCAAAAACTGTTTACTTAATTAAGAGAGCTTATGATTTCTACTAAAAATATTTTCCCAATTTTATTATCACTTCTATTAATCGTCACATTAACAGTAAATGCAAAAACATCCAAGAAAAATAATTTCAGCCCAATAAGTGTAATTGAATTTGGTGCTAAAGCAGATGGTAAAACTGATGACACTTCTGCATTTCAGAGAGCGCTTGATGCGGCAAGTGTAAAAGGTGGAATTGTAAATATTCCAGCGGGCACATATTTGATTACCGGTTCTATAACTATCCCGGATGGAGTTACGCTTCAAGGTGTCTGGCAAGCACCACACAATACCGCGCTTGGTAAAGGTAGTGTAATATTTGCAACCGGTTCTGCTGAAAACGAAAATGGTTCGCCTCTTATTAATTTAACTAGCAATAGTTGTGTTAAAGGCATAACAGTTTTTTATCCCGATCAGCATATTAATAATGTAAAAGCTTATCCTTGGACAATTCAAGGGAAAGGAACCAACTGCAGCGTGATTGATGTGACGTTAGCAAATTCATACAAAGGTATAGACTTCGGCACCTATTCAAATGAACTGCATTTTGTTCGTAATGTTTACGGCTGTCCTCTTAAGGTTGGAATATTTGTTGATAACTCTAC
>JBHEKZ010000201.1:0-3472 GCA_041859025.1 Melioribacteraceae bacterium
CCTCTTTACTTCCGTAAATGTTTAGAATACTGTTTTCTCTGACACGCAATAACGAACCATCTGTAAATCAAACCAGAGCCAAAGATTTAGGGCCAGTTTTAACTTGTCCGCCGTCTATTAATGGAGTTCCAGTTTTTGCAGATTCCCAATCAGTCTCTGCTCCTTTATTGTAGTCGACTATCTTAACAACTTTTTTAACAAGAGCAACGGGTTTGTCACTTTGCGAATAAGTAACCGAATTGATAAGGAATAGAACCAGTGCAAGCAACAAAATAATTTTTCTCATTTTCTTCTGGCTCCTATGGTCTTGGAATAAATGTCTTTGAAATTATTAGTGAGTTATTTGCTTCTAGAAAAGAAAGTATTATTAAGAATGTTGCCGGTGTAATTGTATTGTTGTTCTCATCAAATATTTGAACATCGTTCATACTGATGGTTCCGTCTTTCAGCTTTTGAAGGAAATCCTCTGCAGACACTCCATCTTTAACAACTTCCGCAAGCCGCATCATATCGGGGTCGGGCTCTCTAACTCCGGCTAAGTTAGCAGTTCCACCTCCGGTTTGAATTAGCTCAAACGTTACATGCTCGCTGTTTAATACCGTTTCTCTTCCCGATTCCGAAATAACTGCTTTAACAATAACAACAACCTTTTGACCACCGTACCATTCTCGCTTTTTAGTTACTGCGCTTAAATTTATACTTGTAACAACACCGGCATCAAAATCGTCAATTACCGGGGTTCCGGAGTTCAATGCAGCGGTTGGGCTTTCAACGCCTTCACTATAAGTGTTGGCTTTGATTAGATATTTTATGGCGCCATTAACCGGGGTCCATTGCAATGGAATATTTCCGACATCGTACTGAGCATCGCTTTGAGGCAATATGATATTGATTGTTGGAGACGGGTTAAGTAATACTATTTCATTCATTGCACCGCTTTCCGAATTATCATCTAAGAATTGCCCATTCTCGCTGAAAAGTCGTAAAGTAATTTTTATAACTCCGGTAAGTTTTCCTTTTCTGATAAGTTCATCTAGTAAGTTATTATCTACAGTCCGGCTGTCTAAAAGCAGATCGTTAGCAGTACCTAGTTCGTCACTAAAGAAATTTCTTGTCTGGAAAATTTTAGTTTGAAAACTTACTACTTCACGCGGTGAAGAATTCATGTTTTCTTGCCAATCAACCTTACCCTCTATGTATGCGTTAATTCCTTCAGGCTGGATAAGTACTTGAAATATTTTTTGTTGATTGGAAAGATTCCTCTCCAATGCAAACGCACTCAAATCCAGAGAGCTAAGGTCTGTTAGGAATACAAGATCAATTCGGGGAGTTTGGGCTTTAAGATTGCTGGCTAGAATTGCCATCAAGATGAACACTATTAGACGAGTTCTTTTCATAAGTAACTCCGCTGGTAATTGGATGTTTCAACAATTATGGATAACGTATAAATAAACTAACTATTATTTTTTATGAACTCAAGATATGATTTCTTAGAAATTGTTTTAGTGACGAAGTGCTATGAGGATTCATTAATAGAATCCTCATAATTGAAACTAATTTATTTGTTCACCGTGGTCGGGGTTGCTGAATCCAAATTGAGGCGAGGATTGTGCATCAACTTTAATTTCTCCAAATCTTGCTTCAAACTTATCAATGTTATCTTTAAGGGCACGTAAAAGCATCTTAGCATGCTGGGGTGTGGTAATAATTCTTGAAAGTACTCTAGCTTTGGGCACTCCGGGAACTACACGTGTAAAATCGATTACAAATTCTGCCGGGGAATGGGTAATAATTGCAAGGTTAGAATAAATTCCTTCAGCTTCTTTTTCACCAAGTTCAATATTTATTTGCTGAGAATTCTGGTTGTTCTGGCTCATTCTGTCTACTCCATTTCAATATAAAATTTCATAAAAAACCCACAGCAAGTATACACTAACTGTGGGTCAAATAATAATTTATAAGCTATTTATCTAACTTCGTCAGCTTTCTTAAAGGCTTCGTCGGATTCAGCTTTCATACCTAGGTTAGCATAAATTTTTCCAAGTAAATCCCACAAAGCTGGTTCTTTTGGGTTCAATTCCAAATAAGCTTTAATATGCGGTAAAGCCAAAGTAAATTTCTCTTTTATCTTTGCTTCATCAACAGCTTCATTTTTCTTTTCTGCAATTTCTCTAAATGAAGTTCCCCATTTAACATAAGTTACACCCAAATTGTAAATAGCATTAGCATATTTTGAATCAAGTTCAATAGCTTTTTTAAATTGAGTTTCAGCTTCAGCAAAATTACCGGAGTTTAATAGAACTACACCATAGTTGTATCTGTAGTATTTGTTATCTGGTTCTTTTTCAACGCCAGTTCTGAATGCAGCCATAGCTACATCCATTTTGTTAGCTGCAACTAATGCGTTGGAATATCTTAAGAGAATTTCACCATTTTCGGGATATTTTTGTCTGCCAGCATCTAAAACACTAATCGCTTTTTCTATTGTTGCATTAAATTCAGCATCATTTTTTGCTTCTTTTGCTTTGTTTGCGTTGTCTAAATAAATCTGTCCAAGTAATGAATATGCTTCAGATGATTTGTCAATTTTAACAGCTTTTTCTAGTGGAGCTACAGCTTTTTCAGTCTCATTAGTATTAATATAAACCATAGCTAGATTTGTGTAGTTAACAACAGAATCGGGCTGGCATAAAGAGGCATTTGTAAACATTTCAGCCGCTTTTCCAAAAAACATTTTCATTGAATCCGGTGTTGTAGCTTTAGCAGCATTGTTGAAGTAGCTAACACCTTTGTTAAAAGCTGTTGCCCAGTAATATTTCTTAAAATCGTTTATTTCTTTAGCAAATTTCGGGCTTGCTGCCAATGATTTATCAAATGCATCCAGCATCTTAACATAGTCACCTTTGTGTTCTCCATAAATTTGATAAGCTAAAATGAACCAGCCTTCGTCGCTCTTTGGATTTTTAGCTACTTCTTTTAACAAAGCTTCTTCAGCCTTATCATATTGTTTCTGATTGATATATAACTTTGCGCCGGTTAATTCAGCAGATGAACATTCGAAAGCCATCAAAGCAAAAGCTACACCAAGTATGCTCAGGTAGACAAAACTTCTTTTCATTACTTCTCCTATAGATTTTATTGATTTTTCGCGTTTAAGCGCACCAAAAATAGCTAATTTGGTCTGGTTTGGCAAGGTAAAATAAATTGGTGAGATTTCAATTTTATCTGTTTTATAGTGTAATTCCTTTGGTATCTATCAAAAAATGCTCAAATTGATTTTCGGAATGCAAAGAGATATTTTTGATATCAAAAGGAAAAATATGAAGACAGAAGAAATCATCAGAAGCGTCCCCAAAGTTCTTCTTCACGATCACCTCGACGGAGGTTTAAGACCTCAGACTATCATCGACATCGCGAAAGACATTAATTACACCAAATTGCCAACTAGTGATGCCGGCGAATTAGCCCAATG
>JBHEKZ010000324.1:0-4974 GCA_041859025.1 Melioribacteraceae bacterium
TTTAATAGGTCACGGCGAAACCGATTCACCCGAAGATGAAAATGAATACACTTGCACATCAATCGTAAGACACATTAGCAGCATTCTCGATCATTTGGGATTTGAGAAAATTGTAATCGCCGGTTATTCGATGGGTGGCCGAGCTGCTCTTTCCTATTCACTTAAGAATCCACAAAGAATTATAGCCGGAATTTTTGAAAGCGCAACAGCAGGCATTGAAGATATTGAAGCCAAGAAAGACCGTGTAGAACATGACTTTCTTTTGGCTGATAAAATCCGCCGTGAAGGAGTCGAATCTTTTTTAGATTTTTGGTTTAATTTGCCAATGTTTTCGGCGTTAAGAGACCTCCCCGATTTTGAAGATCTTAAAAATGGCAGAACCAACAACAGTATTACAGGTCTGGCTAATTCACTCTCTAGTTTTTCAACTGGATTAATGAACAGTTATTGGAACGATCTTCATAAACTAGATTTTCCGGTTTTGCTTATCAGCGGCCAATCTGATGATAAGTTCACTTCGATAAACGAAAGAATGCTTAAAAAGTTTAAGCAAGCAGAGCATAAAATCATTCCTCAATCCGGTCACAATACCCACTTAGAAAAGCCGGAGCTTTTTACTAATTTAGTCTTGGAATTTTTGAACAAGATTGAAGGTAGTAATGAGTTTCAAATGGATTAAAGCCAAGGAGTATCAAGATATAGTTTATGAGAAGATGGATGGAATTGCCAAGATTACAATTAACCGTCCGGAAAAACGTAACGCCTTCCGCCCCGAAACAACCAAAGAATTGTTTGATGCATTTACAGATGCACGCGAAGATTCTGAAGTTGGAGTAATTCTATTAACCGGCGCTGGTCCGGCAAAAGATGGCAAGTACGCATTTTGTTCCGGAGGCGATCAATCTATCCGAGGAAATAAAGGTTATGTTGGTAAAGATGGAGTTCCTCGCTTAAACATTCTAGATGTGCAAAAACAAATTAGAAGCATTCCAAAACCAGTAATTGCATTAGTTGCCGGATATGCTATAGGCGGCGGACATGTGCTTCATGTTGTATGCGATTTGTCTATTGCCGCGGATAATGCGGTATTTGGACAAACCGGGCCAAAAGTTGGAAGCTTTGACGGTGGTTTTGGTGCCAGCTTTCTTGCTAGAATTGTTGGGCAAAAGAAAGCCCGCGAAATTTGGTACTTGTGCCGTCAATACAACGCACATGAAGCTATGCAGATGGGTTTGGTAAACAAAGTGGTTCCCGTAGATCAACTCGAAGCCGAAGGTGTTCAGTGGGCAAAAGAAATTCTAGAGATGAGTCCGCTTGCAATTCGTTTGCTAAAATCGGCTTTCAACGCTGAATTAGACGGACAGGCCGGAATTCAAGAATTAGCCGGGAATGCAACTTTGCTTTATTACATGAGCGACGAAGCACAAGAAGGTAAAAACGCTTATAACGAAAAACGTAAACCGGATTTCAAAAAATTTCTAAGAGTTCCTTAGTTATGATTCAAGACAGTGCAAATAGAATTACAAAGTTTGATGCATGGATTTTGGCATTAAGACCAAGAACCTTGCCCGCAGCACTTGTTCCAGTTTTGGTTGGCAGTTCAATAGCTGTTCACGATAATACCTTCAAACCTCTAGCCGCTGTTGTTGCACTTGTCTGTGCCATTTTAATTCAGATAGGAACAAATTTTGTGAATGACCTTTTTGATTTCCTCCATGGTACAGATAAGAAAGACAGAATTGGACCACTGCGCGTTGTTACTTCCGGATTAATTTCTGTTAACGAGATGAAGCTAGGAATTATTACTGTTTTTGGATTAAGTTTTCTTTTAGGAATGTACTTGGTTTATTCAGCTGGTTGGGAAATACTTCTACTAGGTGTTATCTCTATACTTGCCGGCATAGCTTATACTGCGGGACCTTTTCCACTCGCTTACAACGGTCTTGGAGATATTGCTTCATTTTTGTTTTTCGGATTAATCGGCACCGTCGGCACTTATTACGTTCAAGCAAACGAAATTTCTACTTTCGCGTTCTGGTCCTCAATTCCAGTTGGCGCACTAATAACAAACATTCTAGTTGTAAATAATTATCGCGATCGGGAAGAAGATCAATCCAACGGAAAAAACACACTTGCCGTATTGCTAGGAGAAAATTTCACAAGGCTGCAATATGTGTTTTTTATGATAGTCTCTTATGCAATTTTGTTTGTTGTTTTTTTCACTTACAAAAACAGCTATTGGGTTTTTCTGCCATTGATTTCTCTTCCTCTTTCAGTCAAACTTATTAAGATGATTTTTACTTTACGCGGGCGTGAATTAAACAAAACACTTGAACTAACTGCAAAACTCTCTGCTTTATACGGACTTCTTTTTGCTGCTGGAATTTTGATATGATCATCAAGGAAGCAAAATACTTCCCATTTACTCTCAAGCTAAAAAGTCCATTCAGAAATTCTTCAACCGTCACAACCGAAAGAAAAGGATTAATTTTACAATTAGAAGATGAACATGGAAATATTAGCTACGGCGAATGTTCTCCGTTGACTGGCTTTAGCAACGAAACGCTTGAGGAAGCCGAAAGTTCGTTAAATGAAACAGTTAAGTTTCTTAATCAACCAAAAGCAATCAAAGACTTTGAAATACCGAGCTCTCTTTCTTCTGTTAAATTTGCAGCAGAGCAAGCATTAATAGACCTTGCTTTCAAACAAAAATCCGGATTACTTAAAAACATTCCATTTTTGACGGATTCACAAATAAAAGTGAGCGCAGTTCTAGGCTTTGACTCTACAGAGAATATTCTCAGACAAATAGAGAAAAAAATCGAGATTGGTTTCGATACATTCAAAATAAAAGTAGGCCGCGATAATCCGTACGACGATTTTGAATTATTAGAAACCATTAGAAATACATTTGGCTACGATATTCTTTTACGGCTCGATGCAAACCAAAAATGGAGTTCTGATGAAGCGATTGAATATCTGGAGCGCTTCAAAGATTTTGTAATTGAATTTGTTGAAGAGCCGTGCGAGTTTACTTGCAGCACATTTAGAACAATTGAAGAATCACATCTTCCTATTGCGCTCGATGAATCGGTTAAAGATTTGCTTCTAAACGAATCATCAATTATCGATTGTAAAGCCGAATTTCTAGTTGTAAAACCTATGATCACCGGTGGAATTTTCTCAACAATTCACTTAATTGAATCTGCAAAGCAAATGGGAAAAAAAACGATTATTTCTTCATCGTTCGAGAGTGCGGTAGGCAAAAGTGCGCTGGTAATGCTGGCCTCACTTACTAATCATTCTTTAGCCCACGGATTAGACACTTCGGAACTATTCGAAAATGATTTATGCCTAGATCCGTATGCAATAAAGAATTCACAGATCAGTTTTAGCGCTTCTGAATTTCCTCCTAAAATTAGCTTAGAATATTAATGGTTACTATTCCCAATACGAATTATTGGCTGATTGAACTGGAGAAGCGTTCACAAACTAAAACCGCTGTATCATCTAAATCTTATACTTTTTCTTACCGGCAATTGCTTAGTCAAGCAATTACAACTGCTGCCTTATTACGTTCACAAGGAATTGCTGAAGGAGATAATGTTTGTATTCATTCCAAACATAGTTATGAGTTTTGGATAATTGTAAATGCACTTTGGTTTTTAGGTGCAGTTCCTGTTCCTTTAAGTACTCGAAATACAAATGAAGAAATCAGCTGGCAGATAAATCATGTTAAAGCGAAACATCTAATTACATTTTACTCCGAGCGGGAATTAAAAAACATTAAGCAGATTGTACTCGATAGCTTTGATTTTCAAAATAATCAAATAAATGAAAAACATATTGCGCTCTCTCCATTCAATTCTGCATTCTCTTCACTGATTCTTTTCACTTCCGGCTCTACCGGAAAACCAAAAGCGGTTGTTCACACATTCCAAAGTCTGTTTGAAAGCGTAAAAGCAATGGACTCTACGCTTAATATGAACAGCAGCGATAAATGGCTCGCTTCTCTTCCGTTATATCATATTGGCGGATTAATGATTTTGGTGAGAGCGCTTCTAACCGGCAGCGAAGTAGTATTTCCGGCTTCATTGAAATACACCGATCTGATTAGTGAAATGAAAAGCAGCAATCCTTCTCATGTCTCCATAGTTTCAACAACCTTACAGCGGATTCTGGATGAAAAGATTGAACCAAACACTAATTTGGAATATGTCTTCATTGGCGGCGGTCCATTATCACAATATGCTTGCGAAAGAGCAATCGGCACAGGTTACCCAATAGTAAAAGTTTACGGTTCAACGGAAACATGCTCGATGATAGCGGCACTAAAACCAGAAGGGATTGGATTAAAACCAGATTCGGTTGGTAAAGCATTATCAAATGAAATTAAAATCAAAGTAACTAATGGAAGTCGTGAAATACTAATTTCATCTCCTTCGTTATTCAAAGAATATTTTAATGATGAATTTGCTACAAAAGCAAAATTTATTGACGGATTTTACAACTCTGGAGATTTTGGAAGAATTGATGAAGAAGGATATCTCTACATTGAATCGCGCCGTGAGGATATAATAATTTCCGGGGGGGAAAATGTTAGCGCAAAAGAAGTTGAATCGGCACTACTCTCAATCGACACAATAAAGGATGCTGTAGTATTCGGAGTGTTTGACAATACATGGGGACAAAAAGTGTGTGCCGCTATTGTGAGTTCTCACTTTAATGAAACGAGTTTAATCCAAACATTAAAAGGAAAAATTGCTGGCTACAAAATTCCTAAGCAGTTTTTCACACTTGCAGAAGTCCCCCGCAATGAAATGGGTAAAGTAAACCGCGAAATGCTAATGAAACTTCTTAGCCTTGATGAAGCTTAAGCTGATCTTGAAAATCTTTGGGCAGCTCAATCTTCTCAAATTTTTCTTTCAGAACACATACGTGGACAGTCTTTGCCATGGCAGTAAACTGATCATC
>JBHEKZ010000418.1:0-4179 GCA_041859025.1 Melioribacteraceae bacterium
CCTCTTTAATCTTTCCTAAGAATGCGGAACGAATAATACAACCGCCGCGCCACATTAAAGCGATTCCGCCATTGTTCAAATTCCATCCATACTCTTGAGCGGCATAGCGCATTAAAACATAACCCTGCGCATAAGAAACCAACTTAGAAGCGTAAACTGCTTTTCTAATATCTTCGATGAATTGCTTTTTGTCTCCAACAAATTTTGGAGTTGGGCCGCTTAGAACTTTTGAAGCCTCAACACGGTCATTCTTCAAAGCTGAAAGAGCACGTGCGTAGACAGCTTCACCAATCAACGTAAGAGGAGTTCCGGTATCAAGCGATGCTACTACTGTCCATTTACCTGTTCCCTTTTGTCCGGCAGTGTCTAAAATTTTATCAACAAGAGGTTTCCCATCTTCATCTTTGAAAGCAAGAATATCGCGGGTGATTTCGATTAAATAACTTTCCAATTCACCTTCATTCCACTCTTTGAAAACTTCGTGCATTTCATCTGCACTCATTCCAAGCAAGTCTTTCATGATTTGGTAAGCTTCGCAAATCAACTGCATATCACCATATTCAATTCCATTGTGCACCATCTTTACAAAATGTCCGGCGCCGTTTTCACCAACCCAATCGCAGCATGGAGTTCCATCTGCAACTTTAGCGGAAATTGATTGGAAAATTTCTTTTACATGAGGCCAAGCTGCAATTGATCCGCCCGGCATAATTGAAGGGCCCTTAAGCGCGCCTTCTTCACCGCCGCTTACACCAGTACCAATATAAAGCAAACCTTTCTCTTCCAAATACTTTGTTCTTCTAATTGTATCCGGAAAGTGAGAGTTTCCGCCGTCAATAATTATGTCGCCTTTTTCTAAATGAGGAATCAACAATTCAATGAAATCATCAACCGGTTTTCCGGCTTTAACCATCAACATAACTTTACGCGGTGATTTTAAGTTTGCTGTCAAATCTTCCAGAGTGTGAGCGCCAATTACATTCTTTCCTTTTCCTCGCCCGCTGATAAAGTTATCCACTTTATCAATTGTGCGGTTGTAAACTGCAACAGTATAACCATGACTTTCCATGTTTAACACTAAATTTTCGCCCATTACGGCAAGACCAACTAAACCAATATCAGCTTTACTCATTTTGTTTCCTCTATTTTTTAATTTCTCTTAAATCCCAATTGATACAACTTATTTTGCACATTTTCTTTACAATTTTTAAGATCAAGCGTATAAAAAGTGAATTCTCTTCTAACCGGATAATCGCCCCGCTGCTTTTCAAAAGTTTCTACTTCAGCTCGAAGACGCTGATCATCTTCCTCTATCTTATAAGTATGTAGAATTACTTTTTTAATAACTTCTTCTTCTTCCAATCCGTTACAGTCGAGCTTGATAATTGCCGGATTTTTGGGATTTGGAATTTCATTTGGGTACCAGTCTGTATCAATCGGCAGATTAAAATAATTAGCCAATTCTTTTACACACATTGCAGTTCCATTAGCTTTTCCATCTGCCGAATAACCGGCGATGTGAGGAGTTGCAATATCAGTAAGGTCCAGCAATTCCAAATCGATGTTTGGTTCGTTTTCCCAAACATCAAGAAGTAGATCAGCGACGCTTCCATTTTTGACGGCGTTCTTCAAAGCATTTGTTTCAATTACTTCACCGCGAGAACTGTTAAAGACAATTTTGCTTTCTGAGAAACTTTCAAAAAACTGCTCATCAGCAATGTGAAATGTTTTGTCTTCTCCGCTTCTATTTAACGGAACATGAAAAGTGATTATGTCACTCTTCTTAACAAGTTCATCCAGCGAAACAAATTGATTGTTCGCTTCAACTCTTTGTCTAGGCGGATCGCAAAGCAGAACATCCATTCCAAATGTTTTAGCAACTTTTTCAATTTTACTGCCGACATTTCCAACACCAACAATACCAATAGTCTGCTCTGCTAGTTTGATTTTTTTTCTATTTGCGATAGTAACCAGCGCTGAAGCAATATACTGCTGAACAGAACTTGAATTACAACCGGGCGCGCTAACCCATCTTATATTCTTTGAATCACAGTAAACACGATCAATATGATCGTAACCAATTGTAGCAGTAGCAATAAATTTTACGTTCGAGTCTTCCAGCAATTCAGCATTACACTTTGTTCTAGTTCTTACGAGAAGTGCATCGGCATCATTAACCGCTTCTTTAGTTATTTGCTTCGGCGATAGATAAGTGACTTGTGCAAATGGTTCCAGCACTCCCTTTAAGAATGGAATCTTATCGTCAGCTATTATCTTAATTCGGTTATTCATCTGGTTAGTCTTTGAATCTATCCTTATAAGCCCATAAACCAAGCGCCGGATTTGAAATGTAGAATATTTCTTCGCCATCGGGCATTACGTTAAAACCATCTTTCAAAATCTGTGGATTGTACTTATTCATCATCTTTGTCAAATCAGCATACGAGAAATTTACACTTTCGATTTCTTCCTTAGTCAAGTTTCCGGGACAGTAAGTTATCTTAAATCTATTTTCCGAAGAACCATGTATCAAATGAGCAGCTGCGCTTAGATTATTTTTCAGCTCATCATTCTCTTCAACAGCTTTCAAGACTTCCGGTGTTGTAACATATCCATATTTTCTGATCAAGCGGTCAATCTCTTTATCTTCGCCGAACTCTTTTAAACCGGGAGCCAGAACAACTAGTTCGCCATCGTCAGCAATTGCCATTCTAGTTCTGTAAATACTTTTGTTGCCAAGCCAAGTACTTTTGAACTCTGAAGGATCGAGATAGACAACGACTTTTTTCAAAGGCACATCGAGCATTTCAAAATTAACTTTAAGAGATAAATCCGCAGCTAGTTTAAATGTTTCGTAATCATCACCCACAAACAAACCTTTAACAGCTAAGCGACCGAACATGTCTTTACCAACAACAGTAAGCACGTAAACAATAGGCAAATGCTTAGCAAAGTTATCAGCAGCATAATTTAGAACTTTACGAACCGGAGTATCGGCACGTCCCATCATTCTTTCCATGCCGTAAACAGCGCCAAGATAATGACTTTTGTTAATTCCTTCCTTGCCGCCCGTTCCAACAAAAATATTTTTGGTGTAGTTAGCCATTCCAACAACTTCGTGAGGGACTACTTGTCCAACAGAAAGAATCAGATCATAATTTCCATCAACCAGAAGTTTATTCACTTGTGCCGGCCATGAATAATTTAATTTACCTTCACTTACTTCGCTTATAAATTCTGACGGAACTTCTCCAAGTGTTTGAAGATCGCTCCACCAATTATGAACTCTAAAAATATTTTTAGGAACGTCACCGAACATAGTTTCGATTTCTTTTTCATTCATTGCTACGTGAGTGCCAAGTGCCGGGAGAATATCTGTTAACTTTTCTCCATAGTACTTATATGCAAAGCGAGTTAATATCCCAGCATGGGAATGAAAGCGGGTAAAATCCGGAGGAAGCGCCAAAACTTTTTCTTTCAAACCAAGTTTTTCGAGCGCTGTAAATAATCCTTCCCGTAAATCATCTTCATTTAAAACGTCGCTTTCGCTTCTGCGCGCATAATATATCATCGTTAAACTTTCCCTTTCTAAATTATCTTTGAATTCTAGCAGAACCGCCTTTAGCAAAGGCACGTACTTCTTCTACTGTTGACATTGTTGTATCGCCAGGGGTTGTTGTTAGTAATGCACCATGAGCCCAGCCAAGTTTTACAGCTTCTTCAGCTGATTCACCGTTCAGCAATCCGTAAATGAATCCGGCTGCAAAACCATCGCCGCCGCCAACTCTATCTAACACATCAAGTTCGCATGTAGGAGCAGAATAGGTTTTTCCATTTACCCAAGCAACTGCGCTCCAGCTGTGTCTGTTTGTTGAGTGAACTTCTCTTAAAGTTGTTGCTACAGCTTTTATATTAGGATAACGAGCAGTAACATTATCAATCATCGCAAAGAAAACACTAGGATCTAATTTCGATTTAGCATGTACATCAGGTCCGGGGAATCCTAAACCTTTTTGCAAATCTTCTTCATTTCCAACGAGCACATCAACGTGTTTAACAATTCCATCCAAAACTTCGGCAGCTTTACTTTCTCCGCCCCAGATATTCCAGAGCTTAGCACGGAAATTCAAATCGAAACTAGTGATAGCTCCGGCTGCTTTAGCTTCTTTCATCGCTTCA
>JBHEKZ010000496.1:0-4056 GCA_041859025.1 Melioribacteraceae bacterium
CGAACGGTACGAATCTTTTCACAAGTCGCTTCAGTATTTCACAAAAAATTCTGAAGCGAAAGGTGATTTAAAATTGCTCAGCTTTGAGGGGCATAAGAATAATTTGAATCAGATGGAGAAATATTCATTCTTCGTTCAAAGTTTATCAGCATTTCAGAAGAAGATTCAGCGTGTTCAAGGTTTAGCAGAAATCCACTCACTAACCCAAGAATTTGTAAAGAGAATTTTGCAATCCAAGGAAGTTGAAATTTTTCTATTCACTGATTCAAACAGAAATTTGGTTCCTCTTAATAAAGACGCTAATCCAACTCACATTAACTCTGTTAATAAAGCGTTAAAGGATGGAATTCTTGAATGGGTTTTTGAATCAAGAAAGCCTACTATCATTCCGGATTTGAATGCTTATACTGTTAATGGTTCAAAGCTAAACCAGATGTTGTTTCCAATCTACGATTCGAAATCCGGCTATGGCGTTCTTTCTTTATATACATCTGCATCAAAGGTTTCGGATGATTCATTAGAAAATAATTCTATTCAGATAATTCTCGGGATTATAGTACCAACTATTATTTCGCTTCGCCAGAAACATTCAATTAATAAGCTATACCAAGAATTACAAGTTTATCAATCAAAAGTGCAAAACGATTTTGACGTAAATGCAATCGGAAATATGGCGGAAGGTTTACTGGAGGAATTAGGTGAACCGCTACAAGTCATTTTATCGCTTTCTGAAATGATTGAAAACGACTATCCAAAAATTGATAAAGAAATAACCGAAAACATAAAAAAACAAGTAAGTAAAGTTAACGAGCTAACCAATAGATTAACAAAGTTTGCCGGGTTAAATAAGCCTAAGGCGCAATCCTCCCAGTCATGTAATCTAAATAGGATTGTAAAGGAATTTAGGAATGTAATTAATGCAACCTTGCAAAATCTTGGCATTGATTGCGAACTGGATCTTGAAGATAACATTCCGCCTATACTTTCTAATCCCAGTGAAATAAAACAGATACTCACAAGTGTGTTCTCTTTGTTGAAGGCATCATCTCAAAAAGGTGGAGCGTTCATCATTCAAACCAAATATATAAAGGAAAAAATAGTGCTGTCTGTTTTTACAACCGAACAGATTGAAGGTCTGGCAGAGAATGATTCAAAAATTAATGTGACTGTTAAGCTGATAAATGAGTTGATGAAAAAAAATGAAGGAACAACTGAATTTAATTCTTTACCACTAAAGGGAACAATAATTCATTTATTATTTCCACTAAAAAGAAAATTAGTCGTATGAAAAAGACAATAGCCTTGTTTGTTTTTATTTCTACACTCTGCATGGCACAAGCTGCTGCAGATACAATTGCTTTTACTTCTAAAGATTCAATAGATATTCAAGCAATAGTTGAAAAACAAATTGCTGCAGCAAGAGAAAGAGCGCTCAACGAAAAATTGAACCCTAGACCGGTTGTTGCTGAAACAAAAAAAGAGATAGTTGTTGCAAAGACTGCTAAAAAAGAAATAAATGTAGCAAAACAAGCAACTGCTAATCCCTTCATAACATTTATATCGGCTCAGCCTTGGCAATACTCAGTATTCGCTTTAGTCTCTTTCTTCATCTTAGGATTTGTTGTAGCCAGAAGAGTAATAGTGTCGTTTACACGTTCTTCTAAAAAAGTTTTGAAGCAAAAAATTGGAATGATGCGGGAAGAGAAAGTAGGCGGCTCTAAGTCAAATCCAAAACTTGTAAAAACAAGAAAAATGCTGAAAGACAATCTGGAAATATTCCAACAAGCCAATAAGCAGATTGATAAAAAAGCAAAGCAGTTGAATCTTGCAAAAGGCGAGCTTCTTTTAGCGGCACGTTTGAAATTGTACGAAGTTGGAAAAATGTGAGGATGATATGATAAAAGGAATATACACAGCGGGAAGAAGCTTAGATCACCGAATGAAAAACATTGATGTTATATCCAATAACCTGGCAAACTTGGGAACAACCGGTTACAAACGTGAGGTTCCGTTTACAGAAATTTTAAATCAGTACGGCGATGTTTCTGTACGCAAAGTAACCAGTCAAGAGCAAGGAGATGTTCTACAAACGTCTAATCCTCTTGATCTTGCGATTTCCGGTAATGGTTTTTTCACAGTTAAAGGTGAAGATGGACAACTTGAGCTAACACGCGACGGTCGTTTTAAATTAAGTGATGAAGGATTTCTCGTCAATTCTAACGGACAAAAAGTAATTGGGCAGAATGGAGAAGTCTCAATAGAAGAATCTTTACTTGAAAAAGATCCTACGATAAACATTACAAAAAGCGGTGAAATTAAAATAGGTGAACGCACAATTGATTCGTTATTGATTGTTAATGTTGAAAACAGCGAAGATTTAATCCGCGGCGGCGGCTCGAACTTTTTGCTGAACGATACTGAATATAAAGCAGCTGAAGAAGGAACCTTTCAGGTTTCGCAAGGATTCCTTGAAGAATCAAATACTAATCCGATTTTAGAAATGGAATCTATGATTTCGATAAATAAAGAATATGAAACTGCTCAGAAAGTAATTGCCGCGCTCGATACCTCTCTCGGCCAAGCTAACGAGATTGGGAAAGTCTAAAAATTTAGGAGAATAAAATGTCAACAAGAGCATTAAGAACAGCAGCAAGCGGAATGTACGCACAACAGATTAATATAGAAGTTGTATCGAACAATATTGCAAACATTAACACAACTGGTTTCAAAAAGAATAAAGCCGATTTTCAGGATCTTATGTATCAGGAAGTGCACATAAATCCTCTAACGTCTTCTACTCCCGGAGTGGAAGAAACTACTACTTCAAAAATTCAGATTGGTAATGGTGTTAAGCCTTCGTCATCAACAAAACTATTTGCACAGGGAGATATAACCGTAACAAACAACCAATTCGATTTGGCAATTCAAGGCGAGGGTTTTTTCCAGGTTAGAAGAGCGGACGGTTCATTTGCTTATACCAGAGACGGTTCATTCAAAGTGAATGCAGATGGAAAAATTGTTACCAGCGGCGGAAATGTTTTGGAGCCCGGTTTTACATTAAACAGCGATGTTCAGTCTATAACTGTAAATAAAGATGGAAGTGTTTCTGCTATTGAAGCTGGCGGAAATGCTGTTTCACTTGGCAGCATTGAATTAGCCAGATTTATGAATAATGGCGGATTGACTGCACTAGGCGACAATTTGTATGGAGAAACTCAGGCATCCGGCCAGCCGATTTTAGGAACCGGAGGAGATCAAGGTTTTGGCGAAATTCATCAAGGATATCTTGAAGCATCCAATGTTGACATCGTAGAAGAAATGATTTCAATGATTGCTGCACAACGCGCATACGAAATCAATTCGAAAACAGTTAAGACTGTTGAAGAAATGATGACGATGGCAAACAACCTTAAGAGAGGATAATCTAAAGTGAGGATTCTTTTTTTCATATTACTTGGATTTGTTTCGCTTCAAGCCAAACCGTTTGAAGATGAATTGAAATCCTATTTACAGAGCAAGTTAAGCTCGTATGAAAAATTTGAATATCAGATCGTTCCAACTCTTAGCGGTTACAAGAAAATTGAAATTAATAATGATAAGTCCTTTAGACTCGTTAAAAATTATGCATACGTACCGGTTAGAGTTTATGATGCAAAAAACCATGAGAGTACATCATTATTAACCGTAAAACTAAAACTGTATAAGACTGTTTTTGTTTCAGCACAAAAAATAAATCCAAACGAATCTCTCTCTATTTCTTGGTTCGATTTAAAATTACTTGATGTATCGTCATTCTCTTCTCCTATAGTTAATGAAGCGGAATTAGCAACTTTAAGAAGCAGAGTTTTGATCAAAGAAGGAACGGTATTAACTAATGGACTTGTTGAACTAATCCCGATTATTTATAAAGGTGAAAAAGTAATTGTACACGCCGGCAAAAATGGCGTTGATGTTTCTATAGACGCAGTAACCAGACAAGATGCAAACGCTGGCGATGTTATAAGTGTTCAAGCAAATAGTAAGATTTTCAAAGCAAAAGTAATTGATAAATACAAC
>JBHEKZ010000173.1:0-5356 GCA_041859025.1 Melioribacteraceae bacterium
ATTCTCCAATGCAATCGCGGTATAGTTTGCAATGTTGCTTAAGATGTCAAGATCATTTTCCGAATATGCGTTCTTATTATAGCTCTGCGCTGAAATTACACCAACTGTTTTTTGATTAGCAATCAGCGGCAAATAAATTAAAGATGAAACATATTTACCAGCTTTAGGTTTTGATCTTGTTGCTATATAATTAGAAAATTCCGTATCAACGTCATTAATGAATATTGGCTTCTGATTGTCTATACACCAAACCGCAAAACGATTCTTGTCTAAAGTGCTAAAACTAAACTCAGGGAGCCTTTCCCCATTTTCAATAGCCAACTTGCAATCGAGCAATTGGTCTTTTTCGTTATACACCATTATCGAAAATGTGCTTGCATCCAAAAGTTGGTTCACTCTATCATGCACGGTTGCGAATATTGATTCCAACTTCAAAGTTGATGTTATCTGACGCCCAATTTGATTAAGAGTCCTAACGTTTTCAACAGCTTTATCCAACTGCAAATTCTTTTCTTTTAATTCAGCAGTTCTATATTCAACTTTCTCTTCAAGCGTTTTACTGTACAGTTCTAGCTCATCGTTTGCATTCTTGAGATTTTCTATAGACTGTTGAAGAGCCGTTTGCATTACTGAAAAAGAGTTTGTTAGTTCGCTTATTTCATCTTGGCTTTTGAACTTCGGCAACTCAAAATCAAATGAACCTTCAGAAATCTTTTGTGCTGCAAACACCAACTTGTGGATAGGACGAGTAATGGATCTTGAAATAAGTACGATGACAAAGAGAAGTATGGCCGCGCCTACTATTGCTAGCATGATCACGACTTTGAACAGATTGCTTAATGGAGCAGTTAGCTCATCAACTGGATAAACTATGCCTAACGACCAGCCATTTGTCTTAATGGGCGCGTATGAAATCCAGCTTAGTTTTCCAGTAGTCAAATTATGATATTCAACTTCAGCAAAACTCGATTTTCCATTGATCATATTCTTGCCAATATTGCCAAGTTCTTCGGATTTTGTATCAGCAGCAATTCCAAATATAGTCTTGTTCATTATTACTTCCTTTTTAGGATGAGTTACAAGACTACCGTTTCTAGAAATCATAAAAGCATATCCGGTTTCATAAACTTTAATTGAAGAAACAATTTTTTGAAGCCAATCTAGAGATAGGTCTGCTGTCAAAACACCAATAAATTCTTTTTTGCCTTTTACAGTTTTATACAAGGGAACAGAATATGTCGACATCACAATATTGCCCAAGCCTTTATCGAAATATGGCTCGCTCCAAATTGGTTTTTGTAATTTCTTTGGTTCAGAATACCACTCCAAGGAAGTAAAATTAGTATCGTTTTTAGCAATTAGACTTGTTTTAAGTCCGGTTTTACCCTTATATATATAGATAACAGAATGTTCTTTTTCTGCTCCTTTGTAGTCCGGCTCATAAGAAAGTGCGGCGCCAAAAACTTCTTCATTACCGCTTACCCCCAGCTCTAAAATTCTATGCAGATCAGATGCAGAATAATTTCCCGTCTCAATTATTGTTGAAATATTATTTGGCATCTTCTGAACAGCAGTTAGAATTTTCTCAACTTCATGAACAGTAGAGTATGTTAACAATTTCGAATTCTCTTTAAGATTTTCCGAAATCGTATCATGAGAGACCTTATAAATGTATGCAAATATTATGGCGGTTATAATTATCACATTCGCAAAAATGATTGTAATAATTCTAAAAGAGAGACCTTTCTTAAGGCTTGTTATTTTCATTTAGCTTCTATAATTAATGGAAATTGTCGCAGAGATGACGAGGCAGATGGAAATGTAAAAATGTATATGAGTAGAATATTTTTCAAAGGGGGAAAACCAATCAAATTTCCAAGTCGTAATGTATTATGATTCAAATTATCAAATTAACTGATAAGATTGTACTAATATTTTGCATTCCAGCTATAATAATAGATAACTACCCCAATTTCTTTAATTGACCTTTGGTGGTATTACGCTCAAATCATAAACGAAAGGTATTTCAAACATAAACTCGGTGCCTTCTCCCACCTTACTTTTAACAGATATTTTTCCATTCAGCATCTGAATAAATTCTCTACAAATTGCTAGTCCAAGTCCACTGCTATATTGAATATTAGATCCTTTGGCTTCACTAACAAATGGATTAAAAATTTCTTTTATTTTGTTTTCCGGTATACCCGGACCGCTATCTTTTATACAAATCTGAATTTCATAATTATTTCCAGAAAATCTTGTATTAGCAAATGAGACTTGAATATTACCACTCTTTGTGAATTTGATTGCATTTGCAACAAGGTTTGTTAGTATTTGTCTGAATTTCACTATATCTGAAAAAACAATATTTGATTCTTTGTTAAGACTTAATAACTCCAATTTGAGATTTTTATTTTGCGCTAAAGGTATCATCATAGTGACAACATCGCTTACTTCATCTGCTAGGTTAAAGAGTTCTCTTGAAACTTGGAATACTCCATTTTCAATTTTAGCATAATCAATAAAATTGTTAATAGTTCGCAGTAAATCTTGAGTCGCAACTTTTACTATTCGCGAATAATTTTTCACTTCCTCCATTGTCTTAAATATGTCTTCCGAAGCCATTTCGAAGAATGATATAATTGAGTTCAAGGGAGTCCGGACTTCATGGTTGATCTTGGCAAGAAGCTCAATTTTACTTTTCTTTTCATCCAGAATCTTTTTATTGAGCTCTTCTTTTTCTATTTCCGCTATTACTTCTTTTGTTTCATTTATCAACAGTAATTCAAGTTGCTGCGAATTCAAGGAGTGTTCATTTGTGATTATTTTTAGATAAACTTCTTTGCCTTCGTTTATATTCTTAATGTGCAATGGCAACTGATTTGATGAGTTTATAAAGTTATAAAGCTCCTTCCTATCAGATTTTTCGCTCAACAAGTCAACCAAATTATATTTTTTTTGATCATCTGTTATATTAAAAACATCTCCTATGAACTTATTGTAGGCTATTAAGTTACCCTCTCTATCAATTTTACATATCCCAACCGGTGCATTGTTAAAGAGAAAGTTATTCTCGGATAACTTTTCGGTGTACAGTTTCTTCAGCTTAAGGATTATGAAACTTGCCGCAATACTAAGCATACTAATAAGCGCAACATAGATAACCGTTGAGAACAGATTAGGCAATAAATAAATACTGGTATCATTCAGCAAAATCGAGAGCGCGAAAAGCAGATTGTAATAGATGGCCACAAATATTTGATTTCTGGCATCCCAACTGAAAACCAACGAGGTAGTAAATATTAATAATGAGAGAATCTGGATGTTGATAAATAGTGTTGTCGGCAATTTGTAAATGGTGTAAAGGAATGAACTAATTAAAGCAAAAACCAGAAAATGAAGCATAACTGTAATTACCTGATCCGGTAAATGCCTAAATGATAGTAGAAAAACTATAAAAGCACTGAACGTGAATAATAAACGAGCGAGATAAATATCAAGAACAAAATTGTGAAAGAAATATATTTCAAATAACAGAGACCACGTGCCGGCTATTAAGGATATTCCAGCTGTAATTTTTAAGGCCCTGATATTATTTTCTTGGTCAATATTTGTTATCATATAAGATTATACAGTTATTTTATTGCTTATAATTTCTATCCAACAGAAACGGCTCAACCTAAAAAACTTTTCCAAATGGGATATTAAAAAGATGAAATAAAAAATTGGGTTTTGAACTACATTAGAATAAGGGTACACTAAGTCATAATTCGAATTACTTACTAAATTTGAACAAACCATTTGTTTCGTCATTTCAACTTCCAATTCCATTTCACAAAATGATTCGAGTATATGTTAACATCAAACTTTCTTTCGGAAATAATATATTCTTTAATGCAGCAATTGTAAATAGCAGGTTTATTTTACAGTAATCCGGATCACAATAGAATTGCCATCGTATTAATTTCGTTCCTGTAACTGCAAGTAGGTAAAACTATTTAGAAATTCGCACTAGCCTGCGTAGAAAACTGCTTCAAGTAATGAATCTGATAGAATACAAAGACTCAAGAGATACTGCCTTGGATTACCTCTTTCTTCAGTGAGGAATTGACTTCATACTCAAGTCTCAATTTCATCTATATTTTTAACCTGGTCGCGGAAAAAGGTATTTCCCTTTACCAGCCAAGAGATGCCAAAAGCAAACAAGGCTATAGATTCAAAAATTAAAATAGGATATGCCTTGGAGAGATAGGTTTTCCTTAAGAAAACCATGTAGAGAATAATTAACAAAATTTGGATCAGCATGATTATTCCACTAGCGCGATAAAGAATATTTCTTCTTCTCTTTTCTTTGCTGATGATTACAGAATGGCGCTTAGTGAACAGAAAAATCGAATTATAGGAAAGTGAAAAGAAAAAAATAGTAGCAAAAAATAAATGAAGGAATCCAGAGATATCATCTTCCATCAGAAAAATCCCAACTTTTTCAAGCTTGTGATAAGACATTTTTGTTGGGAATATTATCATGCCGAGCGCAGAAAAACCTGCAAGATTAGAAACAATATTATCAATCCGCTCGTAACCTTGATAAGAAATTAGGAATAGCGCCACAACACAAAGAATTCCGACAAAAAAATCGCGCATGTTTGTATAGTAATAACCGCTTATAGAACCTTGAAGCATTTGAGGATTTTCAATAAATCCACCAAGTACAACAACAAGTGGAAGAGCAATACCAAGAACACCGATCGTTCTCCGCATTGTTAGATATGAAACTATTAGTCTCTGTTTTCGGGACATCAGCATGGTAAAAACCGCACAATAAGCTGACAAAACTTAAAAATATTCTCAAACAGTTACACAAGTAAATGTTATTGAATCTAAAATCTTTCTTCTGATATGATTTTGCCGTCTTCGCGAAATTTTTGAATTAGAAATGGAATTATTTTCTCTCTTTTTAGTATACCACTTTGCTTAAAGCTAATATCATCCCCGGCCGGATTCTTTGAGCCGCCCAAAAACAAATTCACTTTGTCCGCAACATTAAGCAGAGCATACAGTTCTGTAACGGGACTATTTTTTTCTAGGTTTTCCATACTTTCTCCCCAAATATTATAAAGCTGATTTAGTGTTACAGCTCCTTCCGTCACTAAATCAATTCCTTCTATCTCATAATTTGGAGGTGCAATTGCCGAATTAAATGATGGGTCAATTTCCAATTCTTTATTCAAGACCCTCGCAACAATTTTAGCGGTAGATGCGCCACAAACAATTTTTAAACCTTCGTTTGATAAAAAAGAGTTCACAATTTCTTCATCTCTATCCGAATCAATAGGAGGCCCGGTTAAGAGATTAA
>JBHEKZ010000279.1:0-3203 GCA_041859025.1 Melioribacteraceae bacterium
GGTTGAGAGCTTCTAAAGCAAATTCTTCAACTTGCGGGTGATCATTCAAAACATATTTCATGTTTCTATACTGTTGAATCACTTCAAACTCGTAAGTAGCGCCAGGGAATTGGACAATTGTTTTTTCGCATAAGTCTTTTAGAAAATCTTCAAATTCCTTCAACTTGTCTGCATAGAAATCGCGGATAATAAATTTTATAACCGTAAGAGTTTCATTTCCGTTAACCGATGTTGGATGCACATATCCTTCTCTAAGCTCTGTTGTTTCGGGAGAAAGTGTTTCCTTCGGCAGCATTTCTAAGAATCGCGAAGCAATTTTTATTGAGTTAATCATTTTATTTTTTGCATAGCCGGGATGAACATTCTTTCCGTGAAATTTAATTACAACCGCATCCGCACTAAACGTTTCTGTTTCAACTTCTCCTCGTGTAGAACCATCAATTGTGTAAGCATACTTTGCACCATATTTGGCAACGTCGAACTTTTCTGTACCGCGTCCCACTTCTTCATCCGGTGTAAAGCATACTCTAATTTTTCCATGTTTAATTTCGGGATGTTGAACTAAGTAGTTCATCGCATCCATTATTTCCGCGATGCCGGCTTTATCATCTGCACCAAGCAAAGTTGTTCCGTCTGTGGTTATGATATCCATTCCAATCATATCCTTCAGTTCCGGATTGCCCGCAGCATCAATTATTTTAGTTGGATCTTTTGGAAGAACAATATCACCGCCTTTATAATTTTTATGAATTACCGGATTAACATTGGTTCCGCTAACTGCCGGCGAAGTATCAACATGAGCAATGAATCCAATTACCGGAACATCTTTTTCTGTATTAGATGGAAGCGTTGCCATTACATAACCAAATTCATCCATTTCTGCATCTATTAATCCTACCTGCTTTAATTCATCAACTAACTGACGAGACAGCTCTAACTGCTTCGGATCGCTTGGGAATGTTGTAGAATCTTCGTTTGACTGGGTATCGACTTTTACGTATTTGAGAAATCGGTCCACACACGTGAATTTGTAATTGGAATCGAACATGTTTTCCTCTTTTAGTTTAATTTTGTGAAAGCAAGTTAATAGAGTTGGCCTCAAGCTTCAAGCCGACTTTTTCATGAATAGCAAGATTAATTTTGGAACAAAAATGAACACAGTTGAGCTTATCCGCAAAAAGAGAAACGGAAATTCCCTATCTGAAGAAGAAATTCAATATTTAATTGCAAATTTCACAAACAGGAAAATTCCCGACTACCAATTCTCAGCGTTCTTAATGGCCGCTTTCTTAAAGGGAATGACAAAGCAAGAAACCGCCGCGTTAACTAAAGCAATGCTTTACAGCGGTCAAGTGATTGATCTTTCTTCTATACCCGGAATTAAAGTTGATAAGCACTCTACCGGTGGAATTGGAGATAAAACTTCTTTAATTCTTGCACCAATAGTTGCAGCCGCCGGAATCAGCGTTCCAATGATTAGCGGGCGCGGACTTGGACATACCGGCGGAACACTAGATAAGCTGGAAGCAATTCCCGGTTTTCGAACCGATCTTAATCTTACACGTTATAAAAGTGTTATTAAGAAATGCGGTGCAGTTTTAATTGGTCAGACTAAAGAAATTGCTCCTGCTGATAAATTGATTTATTCACTGCGAGATGTAACCGCAACTGTTGAATCTATTCCTCTCATAACCGGAAGCATAATGAGCAAAAAGCTGTCCGAAGGAATTGATGCGCTTGTTCTTGATGTTAAAACCGGCTCCGGCGCTTTTATGCAGAAGTACGAAGATTCGCTTGCTCTGGCAGATTCTTTAGTGAACACAGCAAAAGCTTTTAAGAAAAAAGTAATTGCTATGATAACCGATATGAATCAGCCACTTGGTAATTATATTGGCAACTGGCTCGAAGTTTATGAATCTGTTAAAGTTCTTCAAGGTGAGAAAATCAGCGACTTATTGGAAGTTACGCTTAATCTTTCCGGCGCAATGATTTACTTAGGCGGGAAAGCTAAATCGATCAAAGAAGGTGCTGAAATTTCTCAAGCAATGATTGATAATGGCAAAGCTTTCGATAAATTTTTAGAAATGGCAAATCTGCAAGATGGTGATATTACTTATTTAAAGAATCCGGAAAAGTATCCTAAGTCAAAAATTCATGTTCAATTAGTTGCGGAGAAATCGGGATTTGTTGAATCGATGAATAACTACGAAATTGGAATGGCATCGCTTGAACTTGGCGCCGGAAGAATGACTATGACCGACAAGATTGATCCGAAAGCTGGAATTATTTTTTATCCTAAGATTGGAGATAAGGTTAGGAAAGGTGACTTAATCGCAGAATTATTTACCGACAGAAAAGAAAAAGTGGAATTAGTGAAACAAAAGCTAACAAATGCAGTTAAATATTCTACAAAGGCAACTAAGCCGGCTAAACTTATCCACACTGTGATTAAATAATGATAAGTTCTTATAACAAATAAAGGAGCGTGTATGTTATTCGTCTTTGCACTTTTGATAATCGCAATATCTTATACGGTATATATAAACCTAAAGAGAACTGGAAAAATTAGAGAATCAAAATTCGCTTTTATTGGATATGCATTGGGCGCATTATTAATACTCTTTAAACTCTTTACCGTTGTACCCGCCGGAACGGTTGGTGTGGTGGATTTTCTTGGTAACGTAAGCGACAACACTCTTAAAGCCGGTGTAAATTTTGTGAATCCTTTAGCCAACGTAGTTAAGTTTAACGTCAAGACACAAGAAATAAAAGAAATGATGAATGTGCCTTCGATGGAAGGTCTTAGCGTTCAACTCGAAATTAGTTTGCTCTATAGCCTCGATCCCGAAAATGCATCCAAGATTTATAAAACTGTTGGCGAAGACTATGCTAATGTTATTTTAATTCCTCAATTTCGTTCAGTTGTACGGGGTGTTACTTCCAAATATGATGCAAAAGCATTATACACGGCTTCACGCGAACAACTTGCTAACGAGATAAAATCCGAACTTGAAAAGCTTGTTGGTCCGCGCGGAATTAATATCGAGTTTGCCCCAATGCGACAGATTATTCTACCACAAGGATTAACAGTAGCAATTGAAGAAAAATTGAAATCGGAACAAGAAAGCCAGCGTATGCAATTTGTTTTGAAGCGTGAAGAACAAGAAGCTGAACGTAAACGCATTGAAGCAAAAGGTATTGCC
>JBHEKZ010000336.1:0-2638 GCA_041859025.1 Melioribacteraceae bacterium
ATCTCGAATTAAGTATTGAGTTACATCAAAGCTAAATTCATCATAACCGCCGGAATGTGTGCCGATAGATTTTCCATTTACAAAAATTTCGGTTTCCCAATCAACCGCGCCAAAGTTTAAGAGGACATTCTTCACTTTCCACTCTTTAGGAACCTCGAAAGACGTTTTATACCAAAGCCAGTTTTCTTTACCGACACTTCTTGCTACTCCGCTAAGCGACGATTCAATTGCGAATGGAACTAATATCTTTCCTTCATAATTTTTTGGCGCTGATAACAATTTTGTCTGAATTGAATAATCCCAAAGTCCGTTCAAATTCTTCCAATCGTTTCTAACAAATTGAGGGCGGGGATATTCTTGGTGTGCAGTAGCCGGACTAACTTTGCTAGTCCAAGGAGTTTCTAATTTTAGTTCGGCGGGTTTCCAATCCTGCGCGTAAAGTGTAATTCCAGTTAATACCGTAAATAAAAAAAGTTTGAATCGCATTTTCATAACAAGCTCTTGTTTGTTTGCAATTCAAACTTAGTGAGAAAAATTTATTTCTATTCTATTGATTTACAGAGTATTATTTTTTTAGCTCTTCCGGCTCATCACCTTTCAAACCTTTTTTGAAAGAGCGAACGCCTTCTCCAAGTCCTTTTGCAAGTTCCGGAATTTTCTTACCGCCAAACAATAATATGACTATGAACAGAATAATAAGTATTTCAGTTATTCCAAAGTTTCCCATCGCTAATCCTTTCTAATTTCCTTTGTAAAGATACATGTCTTATAACTTTCTTACACTGTATTAGTTTCTGAAATAAGAATTATTTTCAGCTAAATCCGGTATAGCATATGGCGAAAACTTAAGAATTTCCGGAATCAGTTTTGCAGCCTCATCAAGTTTACCTTGCGAGAAATAAATGTTTTTAAGATAGATTCTCGCAATCGCATTTGTAGAATCCTCTGCCGCAGCATCCCTCAAATATTTCTCCGCGATGAGGTAGCTCTTAGCATGATAAAAAGTCATTCCTTTCAATGTATTAACATCAGATTTGCGCGAAACACATTTTTGAAACATCGCATCGAGTTCCTGATTGATATTCTTAATTAAACTTTTGCTGCCGGTTTGAGTCAGGCTCAAGAATAAATTGCTTGCCGCAATGTAATGTTTAACAAACCTGCTGCCGCAATCGGCAGAATCACTTCTAACATTTTGCAAACGCGTAAAAACAGGCAGAAGCTGATTCAGTTCTTTCGAATAGAAAAGCTGCATGTAGTAATTATTGTAAAAATCCTGCTGAACAAAAAGCGCACATTCTGCAAACGCGCTCGGTTTTGCGCCAGCCGGGAAAATTATATAATCGGGTTCCTCGCTTAAGACATAACCGGCGTTGTAATGCCGCTCCTTCCAAAAAACCGGGAGTTGCTCATTAATTCCTTCAACCTCTTTAGGATTGTGAGCAATATATTCATCGGTTAATCCAACAATATCAATCACTCGAGCACCCGAATAATAGGAAAACGCGCCGATCGTCGACATTGCAACACTTGCAGTCTTGATCTTATTCTTGCTCTTAATCTTGATCTTGTTCTTATCTTCCTTCAGTAGTTCAGCATAAATCTTCATCTTGCTCACAAGTCCAATTTCGTAAGCGCGCTTATCCATCATTTCCGGTTTGTTGCGTGAAAAGTTTAACAGAGAATAGACGAGCAGAATTATTACGGACAAATACTTTGCAAGAACACTTCCTTTTCCTCTAATAAATTCATCAAACAATTCAATAGAAGAATTTATAAATAGGATAAACAGCAGCGGCATTATTGTTAAGAAGAAACGGTTCACCGGCAAAACATCTCCCCCGATAAATATTATCATAAGAGTATAAACCAGTGCAAATCCGGTAAGTATATTTTCCTTAAAGTCTGTTTTGTAGCGGAGAAGCTGTATTAAAACCGGCACATAAAAAAATCCAAACAGCAAATATTCTTCAAGAAAATCCATGTAATACTTCCATCCGCGTTCCAAGAATTGTATTGTGAACTCCGTCTTGGCGTAAAATGTATTAGGGAATGGATAGCCGTAATAAACTAACCTGAATATTATGTAGGCAAGTATCGGGATCAGATAAATGATTAAAGTTTTCTTGATTGATGTATCGAAACTGTTTTTTACTTTCTTAGCAATCTTATAATCATCGGCGGATAAGAAATTTTCAATCAGTTTAAAACTCATCAGTAAAGCGAAGAAGAACATTCCTTCCGGACGAAGAAACGAATTGAGAATTGCTGTAACAACAAATGCTAAACGCTTTCCATCTTTTTCCCAATCGAAAAAGAAATAAATACTCAGCAATGTTAAGGAAACAAAAAGAGATGTTTCCATTCCGCTTACACTCCAATAAATAAATGGAGTTGTAAAGAGTACCATTGCCGACGCAGTTAATGCTAACAAAGTTGTAATTATTGAATCGGGAAAACTCTTGGCCAATATTTTCTTCGCAAGCAGATAAGTGGAGAGTAAGACCGGCACACCAAACAAAGTTGATAGAAATTGAGCGGCTGATGGAAGATCAATATTAAGATTAAGAGCAAGATCAAGAAATTTTAAAGCCGAGAGCAGCATCACCCAGAGAAAATTTGTATATCCCTCTACCCT
>JBHEKZ010000345.1:0-2648 GCA_041859025.1 Melioribacteraceae bacterium
TGTCTTGATGGGAAGTTATAAAGGAATGGCAAGCAGTTCTGTGCTGGAACCAATTGTACTTTTATATGAACGTACTAATGAAAAACGTTTTCTTGATTTCGCAAAATCTATTGTTAAGATGTGGGAAACTTCAGATGGACCGCAATTAATTAGTAAAGCTTTGGCTGGAATAAATGTGGCGGAAAGATTTCCTCATACAAAAAAATGGAGCTCATGGGAAAACGGAACTAAGGCTTACGAAATGATGTCTTGCTACGACGGACTTTTAGAATTATACCATGTAACAGGTGAATCAAATTACTTAAAAGCTGTTGAGCTGACAGTAAAAAATATTATTGATACTGAAATCAATATTACTGGTTCAGGAGCTTCTCACGAATGCTGGTATGATGGAAATCAAAAACAAGTGTATCCAACTTACTGCATGATGGAAACTTGTGTTACAATGACCTGGATGAAACTGTGTTATAATCTTTTTAGAGCAACAGGTAATCCAGTCTATGCAGATCAGATTGAAAAAAGCTGTTACAATTCTTTGCTCGCTTCGATGATGCCGGATGGTTCCGGTTTTGCAAAATATATTCCGCTTGAAGGTTCTCGTAATTTAAGTGAAGGGCAGTGTGATATGAAAATAAATTGCTGCACTGCTAATGGACCACGCGCGTTTGTAATGTTGCCGGAATTTGCAGTGATGAAAAATGATTCCGGAATTGTGATTAATTTATATTGCCAATCGGAAACAAAAATTCCATTAGACAAAAAAAATATTATAACGCTCAAACAAAGCACAAACTATCCAGCTGATGATTCGGTTGTAATTGAGCTTTCAATTCCTCAAGAGAAAAAATTTTCAGTTGCATTACGAATTCCGGAATGGTCTAAAAAAAATAAATTATTTGTGAATGGTGAATCAATAGATGATGTTAATGCCGCAAGTTACAAGGTGATTAATAGAAGATGGAAAACCGGAGACAGAATTGTTCTTAAGCTTGATCTTGCTAGTAAAGTTCAAAGTATAGATCACCATTATGCGATTATAAGAGGTCCTATAGTTCTGGCAAGAGATTCGCGCACGGAAGATGGTTTTGTTGATGAGACATCAAGAATAAATTTAAAAGACGGAGCAATTCAAATTGTAGAGGATAAATTAAAGCCGGAAAATGTTTGGATGTCTTTCTCTATTTCATTGATCGTCGGCAGCGATTGGGAAAGCCGGAATAAAATTAAGAACATTCATTTTTACGATTTTGCCTCATCAGGTAACGCGTGGAATGATTCCAACCGTTATAAAGTATGGCAGACAGAGACACTCGACGTTAGGAAAAAATTTGAAACTGTAAAGTGATTATTATTCAGCATATTTTTGTGAGGACTAAACGGTCTTTAGTTATCAAAAATCTAAGCAATTCACAAAACAAAAGTTGGTTAATATTAAACGTACATTAGAAATTATTTTACTTGTTGTCATCATTTTTCCCGGCAATTAGTTTGCTTAAACAAATAACAAAGTTGAACTTGTAAATAATGACACGGAAAGCAAAGTCGATGTTTTAGTTGACGGTAAGCTTTTCACTTCTTATTTATATACGGATAAACTTCCCGTCTTAAGAAAAACAGTTTTATATCCAATCAATGCTGCAAGCAGAGTTACAATAACACGTGGATTTCCTCTTTAACTCAAGAGCGGAGATCATCCCATCATATTGGCGCATGGTTTAATTACGCTGATGTTAACGGTCTTGAATTCTGGAATAATTCCTTATTATACAAAATCATAATAGATTCTGGAGTTTCTGAGAAATAATGTCAATCATTTTAATTTGTCAATGTTCAAAATTCAATCCGCTCTAATTTTAGTCGCAAATTAGCATTTGAAATATACTAGCGTTACTAAACCATTCATAAAATTAGTTGAATACCTTGCTCTTTAGTTTACTTGAAATGAAATAATACATGAATTGACAAACGAGTTGGACTGTCAGTTAAGACTTTAAGAGAAGAATAAATAAAGAAACCTTTTCGATTTTACCAATGACATGGACTTCTCTTGTTTCCGGAGAACCTTTATTCAACCCGAGAGGAGGTTTTCTTCATTAACAAAAATGAATAAGTGATCTCTAGCTGCTTTCTTAAGAAAACAATTTCAAGCTGTAACTGAAGCCGAGTATTGAAGAAACTGAGCGGAAATTTGATCATAATATGTTTTCGAAAGTTGATTTGTGGAAAACTGACGTATCGATTTCTATTTGCCATCTGGGTTTCTTAAGCGGGTGGGGTTTTGAATAAGCACACTTATGTGTTAATAATGAAAAGGGGGAAAAGTGATTTTAGAGTTAAGTTATTATTTTCAGAATTGATATGGAAATAAATAGACACAGCATCCTGTAAAGAAAAAACATTTACGGATTTATACCTCCTTTATTATATTCTAATTAAATTTAATTTCGATTAGTTTCTAAAAGAAAGGAACATAGAATAATCAAAATACCTTTTCCAAATTTTTGGAAAAATCATTTATTCGTGGAGGTAGTATGTTACGGGCTAGAACATTTACCAGAACACTTATCATTATTACACTTCTAATTACAACAGATTATTTATTCTCTCAAACTATTTCATCAACTACACCCGGCGGCAGGTGGAATGCA
>JBHEKZ010000392.1:0-2762 GCA_041859025.1 Melioribacteraceae bacterium
CGAAATCGCGCAGGTTGAAATACTTCATAGCCCACTTTTACCACGAAGTGCGCGTTTTATCATCCGAGGGATGAGGAGGAACCATCACCCACAAGAAAGAAAACCGCCGCCTGGAATGTACAGGCGGCGACAAAGACGATCAACAGGCGGGAGGTTCAGAGGCGGATGGGAGGGATGATACTGCATTTTGCAAAGAAAAAGGCGGCTGAGGAGCCGCCAGTTTTCTTTATGGTTTCGCAAAACTCATATCGCCGGTCATTTCATCCCATGTTTTTCTTTCACCAGTAAGCGGATCCAAATGGACTCCGTCCACTCTACCCAAGATTAGACCATTTTCTCCTCTGAGAGGATTGAACTATTGATCCTCGATAAATTCCCGCTTAATGGTTGATTTCATATGTTTCTTCAAGCCACTAATTCGCTGTTCTATATAGCTTCGATGTGGTAACAGTTCTATTGTATTAAGTAGAGATATAACGCTCTCATAGAAATCAATTTCTTCTTGAATTACTGGAACCTGACTGCCAGACCACGATCTTCCTCGAGGTTCAATCTGCAATTCTTTGAAATCGCTAATTTTTTTGTTGCACTCTAGAAATGAAGCAATCAATTTTATTCTTCGTGTTGGCGAGAAATCCGAAATTACATCAAAAACAAAGGCGATAAATTCGATATCATCACACCTTTCCTTGATAATCCTCTGCAAATATTCATCTTGCCTGTCTAAAACTATTTGGTTTTTTGTCTCATCGCCAAGTCGAGAAAAGAATTTTCGTAAGTCCGAATAGTAGTGGTATTTCTCTCGGGAGAAAACAGACGCCACAATCTTGTTCATGATTTTCTCATAATTATCCTGTAGCCAAAGAATAGAGAAATCAGGGTCTCTGTAGTCCCACATAGATTTTGTGTCTTTTGGCAAATACATATGATCAAAATATTCACCAATGAAATCAGGATCAACTTCAAGGATTCTTAGTAAAGTCGACGAATCATAGTCATCGTGCTTTCCTCTTTTCAGAACGAAAAAATATGCTTTCTTAAGCAGGTCAATTTTCCCCGTAAATAAATCAAGAAGATTTTTATTTACTTCGGAATGGGGATTAGTTAGAAGGGCAAGAATTGAAGGACAATAAACATCATCACCCTTTTCTAGAATAGCTGAAGTCACTTCGGCTACAATATTTTTGTCGAGCGCACGATATTTAAGAAGATAGTCAAGATGGTAGGGCAAATCTGAAGGGCCGCATGTCTTGTAAAGATTGATTAGTGCAAGCAAATCTTCCGATTTGATTTGTTCCTCAGGTAATATCTGATAGTAGCCAAAAATCCACTTCTGCTTTGTAGGATAAGATGGCTTGGATAATATTCGGAAAGTTTGCTCTTTGCCGCACAATATAAAGAGCCTGTGAATTAATGGGGTCGCACGTAGATTTAACTTCTCGCCTTCTTCTAGGTAAAACTCGATGGCATTAATAAACAAAGGCGGATTCACTTCTGATAACGTGATTATTGAACTCAGTGCACCTTCAGTTAAATCATATAAGTTCTTTCCCGCGGAAAGATTTTCATAAATAACCAAGCAATATTGTAAGAACCCCTTGAAGTCATTCATTGTGTAGTTGACAAAATGTGAGACGAATCTTTCCTTCTTGATTTTTTGGTAGTCCTCATATCCATAATCCACTTTCTCTAACCGATCATCAAAAATAAGATCGTGAATGTTATACACCTCCCCCCTAAACATCAAACGTAAGTTTTCGTCAATGGCTACTTCTCGGCTGTCAAGGAAATCTAAATAATCCTGTACAAAAACATCATGCTGATAATTCTTGGGGTCTAAATTCGATTTTATGAAACCCAGCAAATAACTCGCGTCGTTTGCAACAATCTCTCTTTCACTTATTTGATGATAAGAGGTTGCATAATTGTGTAATGCCAGAAGCATTTTATTACTATATTCAGGGATTTCATAAAGTTCAAAGAGTTTTTTCCAAATGTTTTTCCTCAACTCAAATATATCGGGGCGCGCTGGAAGTTGAAAGTTATACACCGTAAGTGTCATGGAATGTTTAATTTCATTTGTGCTTATATATGTGTATAGGTATTTCTCGGAAACCGCTATAAACAAACCCGAGAAGACAGCATTTTTACCTCTGCTTGTCTTTTCCCACAACGTATCTATGACAATTTGTTGAACATCAACACCACGATAATAAACATGCCGACTGTAACCATAATCCTCAATTAGAACGTTAAGCACAAACGGTATTTCCTTGGGGCGTTTGTCTGCGTAATCAAATATTAATTGCAAGGCCATCTTGACGTAATCATGATTCGTTTCACTATAACCGCCCAGTATCCTGAGCAATGAACCCTCTGGAATATTTTTTTCGGGAGAAAATTTTATTTCGGTATCAATTAATTCAGTCTGCATTTCCTGTATTTGAGAGCGCACAAACTCCAAGACTTGTGTTTGTAACAATGGCCAAAACGTCTGAGCAAAGATTAACAAGTTTTCTTGATTTTGGCTTGAAAGTAAATTTTCCCATTCTTGTTCAATATGTGGCTGTATTACTTCCTCAATGGAGTTTTTATTAAATGCACTCACCACCGGATTCAACGAATCAAGGATACGCGATCTGTGTGTTGGAAAAAGGTTTTGAAGAATAGCAGAAAAGTCTAAGACCCTGCTTTTGAAAAAGGTTAAATAAAATAAATATGTTGACATAACTTGGTCTGCTATTTTAGCGACCTCATTTTCG
>JBHEKZ010000479.1:0-4971 GCA_041859025.1 Melioribacteraceae bacterium
TTTTATATTTTCAACTTTCGACAGTGTAAATTATTTGTTGACAAAAAAATCATTCAGAAGTATGCTCAACAATGTCGATTATTGCCTTGATGGTGATGGATTATTTACTTTTGATGTAAGCTTGGAAGCAAACAGTCTGAATAATGTAAAATATCTTAACCGAGAAGGTGAATACCTTAAGCTGAAGTTTAGACAAATTAGTAATTATAATAGAAAAACTAAGATTCATCAAAACAAGTTTATAATTACAGACAAAGATGGAAATGTGTTTACCGAAAACCATAAGCAAAAAGTATATTCATTCGAGGAGTACTTTGAGATGATCTCGGAATCGAATTTTTATGTCCATGGATGTTACGAAGCTTTCTCTCATACAAATGCTTCACCCAAAAGTGAAAGAGCTCAATTCATTTTAAAAAAGAGAAGATAAATGCTCACTTTTAATCATGTCGAATTCAATTATTCTAACCAGCCGGTATTTAGCGATCTCAATCTGCAAATAGAACATGGCGATTTTGTTTTTCTGATAGGAAAGAGCGGTGTTGGTAAGACAACTTTATTAAGAATGGTTTATATGGATGTGCTTCCGGAAAAAGGATATGTTGAAGTTGCCGGTTTCAATTCTGACGAGATAAAAGTGAAGGAGCTTCCAATTCTAAGAAGAAAACTCGGAATTGTGTTTCAAGATTTTCAGTTGCTTGATGATAGAAATGTATTTGATAACCTTGCTTTCGTACTTCACGCAACCGGTACACCAAAGAAAATGATTAAGCGAAAGGTCCTTCATGCACTTTCTGATGTCGGTCTTGCTCACAAACAAAACAATATGCCTCAGCAGCTTTCTGGGGGAGAAAAACAGCGTGTTGCAATTGCACGCGCAATAATCAACGATCCCGTTTTAGTTCTTGCTGATGAACCAACCGGAAATTTGGATATTGAAACATCCGATGAAATAATAGAAATACTAAAGAAGATTAATCAAAGAGGAACTTCGGTTTTGCTCGCAACTCACAATTACGAAATTGTTCGCAAAGTCGAATCTAAGATAATTCGCCTAGAGGGTGGAAAAGCAGTAAAGGTACAAATCAAACGTAAAGATGAAACTAATTAGCCAGCTGTGCTAAAATATCTTTCGAAATATCATCTATGTCTTTTGTCCCGTCAATCTCAATCACATGTGCTTTTTTAGAATAGTAGTTGAAAACCGGCGCTGTCTGCTCATGATAAACACTTAAACGTTTCTTAATTACTTCTTCATCGTCATCTTTGCGCTTATAATAACTTTCTTCAGCTTTACAATTTGGGCAAGCAAAATTCTCTGTTACTAAAGACTTAGCAAGGATATTTCCGCAGACGCCACAGACCATTCTATTTGAAATTCTATCAATGATTATTTCGTCTTTTGCTTCCAATTTTATAAGGTGAATTGTCTCTGTACCAAGTTCTTTGAAAATACTTGTAAGAATTTCTGCTTGAGCTATTGTTCTTGGGTAACCATCTAAAATAAATCCGGGTTTGCATCTTTCTTCTTGCAGAGTATCCTTAATTATTCCGCCGACAATTTCATCGGGCACCAATTCGCCACGTTCTACTATCGCTTTCGCTTGTAAACCCATTTCTGTTTCATTTTTAATTGCAGCTCTTAAGATATCACCGGTGGAAATATGTGCGATGTTCAATTTCGTTGCTATAAGCTTTGCTTGTGTACCTTTCCCTACGCCCGGGGCGCCAAAAATAATTATTCTCATTTTTATCAAATTTTGGTGAGTGATGTTGAATTAAATTGCGATCCAAACATAAGTAGTTTTATAAAATTATCCAACGAAGTCTTATTTGTTCTCTGATATTCTTTTAGTTTTGAAGAAATTCTCCAACAAAAATTTTGACTCGTCCGCATAAATTCCGGAGTAAACTTCTGGCTTATGGTTGTATTTTCCATCATCAGCCAGATTATATAATGAACCGCAAGCGCCAAATTTCGGTTCGAAGGTGCCAAAATAGATTCTTCTAATACGTGAAAGTAATATCGCTCCGGTACACATAACACATGGTTCTACTGTAACATATAAGTCACATTCATTAAGCAATTTAGATTGCAGATGATTAGCAGCAGAAGTAATAGTAATCATTTCTGCATGGGCGGTGGAATCCTTTAGGAGCTCAGTTTGATTGTAACCTCTGCCAATTATTCTGTTATGGTGAACAATCACAGCTCCAATTGGAACTTCATCTTTTTGCAGAGCGGTTTCAGCTTCTTGGAGCGCAGCGTACATAAATTTATATACATCTTCATTAAAGAGCATTTCTAACTCAAATTTTATTTCAAACATAATCCAAAACATGATAAAAAAGAAAATCGAAATGTGAGAAGCGTTGGAAGTTATTGAGTGTAATTGTATATTTCGGCCACAAAAAAATGATTTGCACCCGTAGCTTAATTGGATAGAGCATCTGACTACGGATCAGAAGGTTAAAGGTTCGAGTCCTTTCGGGTGTACACTAAAAAGCTTGAATATGGTGAATATTCGAGCTTTTTACTTTTGTAAGCTGCCAAGACCTTAAGTATGCAACTTGCTGGGTGCATTGGCTACCAAATGATCAGTTCTTCTGTAATCTCAAACGTATAGATTGGAAAAATCTTATATTTAAATCCATCGTAAAAAGCTACTCAGTAATACGGAGTTAATAAATGCCTATCATGAAACCAAAATTGTTTACTACATTAAAAAATTATACTAAAGAACAGTTTATTTCAGATGCAACTGCCGGTGTAATTGTTGGTATTGTTGCTCTTCCATTAGCAATTGCATTTGGTATCGCCAGCGGTGTTACCCCAGAGAAGGGAATAATAACGGCAATAATAGCTGGTTTTATAATTTCAGCTTTTGGAGGAAGCCGTGTTCAAATTGGGGGACCGACCGGAGCATTTATTATCATAGTTTATGGGATTATTCAAAATTACGGAACAACTGGACTAGCAATAGCGACAATTATGGCTGGTGTTATTCTAGTAATAATGGGTCTTGTCAAATTTGGTTCATTGATAAAATTTATTCCTTATCCCGTTGTCGTTGGTTTTACAAGTGGAATTGCGTTGCTCATTTTTTCAACACAAATGAAAGATTTCTTTGGACTGCAAATTCATAAAGTACCATCGGAATTTCATGAAAAATGGATTGCCTACTTTAGTGCAATTTCCACAGTGAATTTTTATGTCTTGGGTATTGCACTTCTTGCAATGTTAATAATGATTTTCTGGCCTAAAATTACTCACCGAATCCCCGGCTCTTTAATAGCAATAATTGTAACTACCATTCTAGTAATTGTTTTCAAACTACCTGTAGATACAATTGGAAGTAAGTATGGCGAGATACCCTCAAATATTCCAATGCCAACTTATTTTGAAATAAACCTTAGTGTGATTAAAAATCTTATTGGTCCTGCTACTGTAATTGCGCTTCTTGCCGCTATAGAATCCCTACTTTCTGCGGTAGTTGCTGATGGAATGATTGGAGGTAAGCATAGAAGCAACATGGAGTTGATTGCGCAAGGTTTAGCAAATATTGTTACACCTCTTTTTGGCGGAATACCTGCAACCGGCGCAATTGCTAGAACGGCAACTAACATTAAGAATGGAGGAAGAACTCCGGTAGCAGGAATTATACACGCACTTACACTTCTACTTATTATGCTTTTTTTTGGCAGCTATGCTAAGTTGATTCCTATGGCAACTTTGGCTGCAATTCTTGTAATTGTTGCGTATAACATGAGTGAGTGGCACTCATTCAAATCATTGTTGAAAAGCCCGGCAAGCGATGTTACGGTTTTGTTAACTACTTTCTTTTTAACAGTAATATTCGATTTGACGGTAGCCATTGAAATTGGTATGGTGCTCGCCGTTTTGTTATTTATGAAACGTATGGCTGAGGTTTCAAGCGTTAGTGTAATTACAAGAGAACTAGAAGATCAAGAAGAACAACCGGATTCAAATGCAATTGATAAAAAACAGATTCCGCATGGGGTTGAGGTTTTCGAAATTAACGGACCTTTCTTCTTTGGCGCCGCAAAGAAGTTCAAAGATCAAATGATGGCTATAGAAGAACCTCCGAAAGTCAGAATTATTCGTATGCGCAATGTGCCGGCAGTAGACGCTACCGGGTTGCAAACATTAAGAGATTTTTATCATGATGCTAAAAAGAACAAGACTCATATGATTCTTTCCGGAGTTCATACCCAACCATTGTATGCAATGACACAAGCCGGACTATTTGATTTATATGGCGAGGAAAATATATTTGGCAATATTGATGATGCTCTTGATCGTGCAAGAGAAGTACTTGGATTGCCTAAATTAGGCCGTCCCGAAGAATTTGTAGCTTCCGTAAAGAGAGAAGCAAAAGTGTAACAATACTTTCTATATTTGATGACTTGATAATTTTACGGTTATAGTTCCGATTGCTTATTCTAACTGAAGAGGGGGAAAGGAACTATTCTTCGAAACTTGAATTTTCCCCGGTGTAACTAAGCACACTTACTTTACTATGTCTTATCTTGATCGGCCGATTTGCTGACCGGCTGGTTATCCTCCAACCACTCATTTACTAAAAAATTCTAAAAATGCATTATTTCGTGATTTTTTTAAATCCATAGTTGCATTTTTAATCAAACAAAATTATAATGCCATACAAATGTATGGCATATGGATTTATGGTTAAAGAATTAACAATTACACAGAGAAAAATTTTAGATTATTTAATAGAACGGAAACAAAAGGATCTAATACCGCCAACGCTTGCAGATATTGCTCAGCATTTCGGATATAAAAATAGAGCAACGGTACAAGAGCACTTACAAGCTCTACAAAAGAAGAACTACATTAAAAGGAGTCCTAATATATCTCGTGGTATAGAGTTAACTCTTGAAGATAAGTTTTTTGTACAACGCCCAATACTTGGAGAAGTTGCCGCCGGG
>JBHEKZ010000535.1:0-2930 GCA_041859025.1 Melioribacteraceae bacterium
TCGCTAAAAGAATTGGCTAATGCCTATGCTGCCTATTCAGAGCCAACACCTTATGGGACATTCAGCGCCGGATTTTCTATTTACGGCTTTGAGCTATATAAGGAAACACAATTTGCAATTGGTTACGGAAGAAAAATTACCGAAAATTTCTCACTTGGCGGAACGGCAGTTTATAAAAACCTCGCAATAAAAAATTATGGAACCAAGGGAACTGTCTATTTGAATCTTGGCGGTATTGCAAATGTTAATGAGCAAGTTGGTTTTGGATTCGCTATAGAAAATTTAACACGATCTACTCTTTCGGATGAATCCGGTCAGTTGCCAACTGTACTTTGGGGCAGTGTTTATCTTAAAGCAATTAAGGAATTCACTTTTAGTGCAGCACTTAGAAAAGAAGTTGGATATAATCCATCGATTAGAATCGGCGCAGAATATTCTATGCTGGATTTTATTAGACTAAGATTTGGCGCACATAACGAACCGAATATTTTCTCCGGAGGATTTGGAATTATTTATCAATTTCTTCAAGTTGATTACGCTGTAACAACTCATCCCGATCTCGGATTAACACATCAGTTCGGTTTAATTCTTCGTTTTGCGAAATAAGATATGAAAAGAGCCATATTCTTCTTGTTACTTGTTTTTGGTAGTTGCATTTATGCACAAGTTGATACTACTGCTGCCCAACAAAACTTGGAAACAACTTTAGAAGATGCTACTGAGGGTGTTGATGACTCTCAACTCTTCGATGTACTTGAATACTTAACTCAAAATCCGCTTCAACTAAACACATCTTCAATAAATGATCTCTTAAAAATTCCATTCCTTGATAGAGCTACCGCATCAGCAATAATTCAACATAGGAATTTACTAGGAGGGATTTACAACATAGATCAAATGAGATTTATTGAAGGCGTAAGCTTCGATCTTATAGAAAAAATAATGCCGTTTATTAAACTTGGAGACGAACAACCAGTTTCGTTTAATGAAATTTTTGACAAAAATTTTCGGATGCTGAATCTCAATTTTAGATCGCGAGCATTGTTTGATTTTCAGAAAGATAAAGGGTTTGAAGATGCTACATATCCAAACTCACGTTGGAAACTCTATAATCGTCTAATAATCAGTCGGCAAAACAAATTACGACTAGGTGCGTTAATTGAAAAAGACCCTGGCGAAAAACAGTTAAACGATTTCACCTCATTTCATTTTCAAATGAAAGATGTGGACATAATTAAAAACTTTGTTTTGGGTGATTATGTTTTTGAGTTTGGGCAAGGACTGGCTCTGTGGAGCCGATATGCATTTTCAAAAGGAAGCGATGCTGTCGAGGTATTACCAAGGAATTCCCGTGGTTTGGTTCCATACTTAAGCGCTGATGAAAATCAATTCTTCCGGGGAGTTTCCGCAGAATCTGAATTCGACAATTTTACATTTGGAGCTTTTTTCTCATCAAGATTTTTGGACGCTTCCGTGGACTCTGTAACAAAAGAAATTACTTCGCTTGTAATAGACGGACTACACAGAACTCAAACTGAAATTAATAAGAAAGATAAGGTAAACGAAAGAGTTACCGGTTTTACAGTTGGTTATAACTTTGGCGAAACCGGCAATCTTGCTTTTCTTTTATATAATACTAAATATGATCATAGTTTTAAAAACGAATCTGTTCTCGAACCGGGCGGAAATTCATTTACATATTTTCCAACCAGCTATAATTTCTTTTTCAATAAAATTAGTTTGACCGGCGAAACGGCTCTTAGAAATAAAACTTACGCAACGCTAAACACACTGGATTTTGCTGTTGACCAGAGCTTTTCATTCTTAGTTTCATACAGAAACTACTCGAAGGACTATTGGAACTTGCACTCCAATGGCTTCGGTGAAAGAGATTTTGCTCAAAACGAAAGCGGTTATTATGTGGGCGCAAGATGGAAATCCACTTACGGCATAATCAACGTTTATTTTGATCAATTCAAATTTAGCTATGTAAATGATAGATTTAGATTTCCGGCTGAAGGTAATGACTTTTTGATTTACTACACTTTCAAACCATATAAGAATGCCGAATTGCGTTTACGTTATAAGAACGAGGTTAAGCAAGTTGCAGAACAAGTAAATGATGTTTATGGTTTGACTCCTAACCGAAAACAAAATTTACGCGGCGATTATTATTACAAACCGTTGAAGAACATTCAACTTCATTCCAGAATCGAATATGTTATTTCTACTCCGAGTGCTCCTCTTTCTAGAGACAATGGATATTTACTTTTCCAAGACTTAAAATATTCGCCAACCGAATATCTTTCATTATCCACGCGTTTTGTTTTCTTTCAAACAGATTCTTACAATTCGAGAGTTTACGAATTTGAGAACGATTTAACCGGTGTTATGACAAATCCTGGCCTGTATGGAGAAGGTATGCGCTGGTATTTTGTTGTAAAATACAGTGCCCCTTACGGGTTTAATCTTTCGCTAAAATATTCAGAGCTATATAAACCGGATGAAAAATTTCTTGGTAGCGGAACATCGTTAATTCCGGGGAATTTGGACAACCGGATCAGCTTCCAAATGGATTATACCCTCTAATTTTTGGTCGAGGAAATCACAAAAACTCGTCTTAAATTTGGTACAACAAAAATGATTCTTTATGAGCTCAAATTATTCCCTAGTAGACGGTAGCAAATTAATTGTTGAAGCGCTGGTTCAATCTGGCGTTGAAGCTTTTGTAAGTTATCCTATCACTCCCGCAAATTGGATTAATCAATACGCATCCCAAAGATTTCCTACAATGACATTTGCCCCGGATGAAATTTCAGTTGCACAATGGATTGCCGGTTTATCTTCTGCCGGTAAACTTGCGGCAACTGCAACATCATTCCCCGGGTTTGCCTTAATGGTTGAATCGCTGAACATGTCTTTTATGATGG
>JBHEKZ010000572.1:0-2655 GCA_041859025.1 Melioribacteraceae bacterium
AGTCTGTCCAAAGTGCAATAGCCTCGATATCAAAAAATGGGATGTTCAATCACTAATCTGTCCAAAATGTAATTCAGAGATGGAAGTAAAACTTTCCGGCGAGTTCATTTACTGGGATTGATTGGATAGTCGTCTTTTTGATTGAGTCTTCATTTCCCCCCGTATTAATGCTATTTAGATCTCCACTTGCTACTTAGTCCGCCATTCCCAATATTCGCATCCAACTTATTCAGAATAGTATGCTTAAAACACTTCTCATTAAAGATTACGCGCTGATAGAAAACATTGAAGTTCGGTTTGAAAAAGGACTTAATATTATTACCGGAGAAACCGGTGCTGGTAAGTCTATTTTGATTGATGCCATGGGATTGCTACTTGGTGAACGCGCTTCA
The DNA here is from genome assembly GCA_041859025.1 of Melioribacteraceae bacterium. GTDB lineage: Bacteria > Bacteroidota > Ignavibacteria > Ignavibacteriales > Melioribacteraceae > Stygiobacter. The sequence continues at coordinate 393 of JBHEKZ010000572.1, forward strand.
ACCGAGGTTGTACGAAAAGGCTCCGAGAAATCTATTGTTGAAGGAATTTTTGAAGTAGCAAGTAATAAAAAAGTCAAAAATTTTTTTGAACAGAACGAGCTTGAATTTTTCGACGAGTTGATTGTAAGACGCGAAGTGTCTTTGAAGGGAACAAACCGGTGCTTTCTTAATGATTCTCCTGTAACGTTGAATCTTATAAAAGAAGTCGGCGATTTGCTGGTTGATCTTCACGGACAACATGAACACCAATCCTTATTGCGTACCGAAACGCATATTGAAATGCTGGATGGTTTTGCGAATTTGGATAGCGGATTGAATGAATACTCAAAGAATTATCATGAACTTAATTCGTTGCACAGAGAGTTAAAAGCACTCCTCGAAAAAGAAAGCGCACTTAAAGAAAAAAAGGAGCTATACCAATTTCAAATAAAAGAAATTGATGCTGTTGATCCTCAGATTGATGAAGAAGAAAAGCTTGAGCAAGAGTTAAATATACTTGAGAATTCTGAAAAGCTGTTAAGCATAACATCGGAAATATACAGTGCGCTTTACGAAAATGAAGAATCAATAACAGATCAGCTCGGCACTGTTAAGCATAAACTTTCGGAAATAGAAAGAATTGACAAATCATTTGGCGAGTCTTTAACGAATTTTGATTCTGCTTTAGCCTTGCTTAATGAAGTTTCCGATTTTGTTAGAAGCTATAAAGACAAAATTGATCTTGAGCCGGAACGTTTGGAGGAAATACGGGAACATCTTGGCTCAATCATACTTCTCAAGAAAAAATATGGCGGATCTATAAAGTCTATTATAGATCATAGGCAGAAGATTGGCGATGAGTTTAACCTTGCTGAAAATTTTTCACAAAAAATTTCCGATTTGCAAAAGCAGATCGATGCATCAAGAAAGTCTTGCGGCATATTAGCTAAAAAACTTTCGACTGATCGAATTGCGATTTCTAAAAAAGTCAAAAAAGAAGTTGAAGCTTCACTCAAGCACTTAGGAATTTCTGATTCTCAGTTTGAAGTTAGAATAGTCAACGAAAACGCTGAAGCCAATTCAGATAACTTTATTATTGCCGATAACAAAAAGTACAAGTTCAACAACCATGGAATGGATTTGGTTGAATTCTACATTTCTACTAATACCGGAGAAGATGTAAAACCTCTTATCAAAGTTGCTTCTGGCGGCGAAGTCTCTAGAATAATGCTGGCGCTTAAAGCTACTCTTGCTAAGTCGGATAAACTTCCCATTCTTATCTTCGATGAAATTGATACCGGAGTAAGTGGACGTATTGCTCAAAAAGTTGGACAGACATTAAAAGATCTTGCGTCAGTACATCAGATAATTGCTATTACGCACCTTCCACAAATTGCCGGACTTGCAGATGTGCATTTTGCAGTCGAGAAAAAGAAAAACGCAGATCGTGTTGTAAGCTCCATAATTAAATTGAACGAGGATAGAAGAGTTGAAGAGGTTGCCAAGTTAATGAGCGGGGAGGAGATTACAGAGTCTGCTCTAAGCGGCGCCCGCGAACTGATGAACATTTCGAAAAAATAGTTTGTTGTTACTCACAGAACAAATCTGAAAGAAATATTTACTTTGCTTGCAAAATAATCTTACGTAAATTCAAATCGAAAGAAAATAACCGTGGAGGAATTCATGCTTAAGAAATCAAGTTATCTGATTGTTATTTTGTTTTTAGTTTCTTCTGTAATAGTAAAGGCCCAATCTCTCGAAGAAACTCTTTCAGAATTATCATCTGCAGCTGGAAAAGCTTACGTAGCCCCAGTTATTTCTGCATTTGGTTCCAACCTAAATTCCGGTTGGGTTTCTAAAGTACCATCAGCAACCAAAGTAGGCTTTCATCTCGATCTTAAGATAGCTGCTATGGGTTCTTTTTTCTCGGATGAGAATAAAACTTTTGTAACCACCGGCAGATTCTTTTTCGCCTCTGCTCAGGTTGATCAAATTCTGGCCGCTTCCGGTATATCCAGTTCAAATTCTCAGTATGCAGCAATTAAAAATGAAGTACTCAAAACTAATTTTGATGTAAATTTTTCTGGTCCAACTATAGTAGGAAGTAAAAATGAATATTTGAGAATCAATTTCCCCGGTAAAACTATCCAAGTGCAAAATCAAAATGTAACTCTGTCCAAAACCGATTTTAGTATTACTGAAGTAAAAGGATTTTTGGATGAACTACCTGCATTGCCAACAGCGGCACCTCAATTAACACTTGGTACAGTAATGGGGACTAACG
>JBHEKZ010000597.1:0-12400 GCA_041859025.1 Melioribacteraceae bacterium
TGATGCTTTAGAACTAGTAACTGAGGCTAGAAACATAAGTGTTGAGTCTATAAATTCAACACTTGGGGCTTTGAGTAGGTCGGTTGAGTCTACGCACTCTTTAATTGAGTCTACGAGCTCAATTCTTGAGTCTTTGAGAACCTCGGTTGAGTCTTTGAGCCCTTCGAATGGTTCTATGACACTCTCCGATGATTCTATGAAGCGAACAAATGGGTCTTTAAGCCCTTCCGATGGTTCTATGCCGGTATCCGGTGGTTCTACGAATAGAACAAATGGGTCTTTGAGTCCATCGGATGGTTCTACAACACTCTCCGGTGATGCTTTGGCTATCTCCGTCGGACTAAAAACAGTAATAATAAAGGGTGCGGAAGAGAAGTTAAAAAGAGTTTTCTATTTTGATACGATACCGGCAAGATTAGCCGGAATTGTTCTGACAATCAGCAAGTCTCAAAAGTTAAGAGTTTCGGAAATGATGAAGATGTTTAATATCTCCCGCAACACCGCGGTAAGAGATTTATTCCTTCTTAAGAAACTGGGATTGATAAAATTCAGCGGCGGCAAAAGCAACGGTTATTTTTTGCTTAGCGATGAGGGAGATAAAGTTTTAAATACTCTGAGAAACTAACCGGATACAGTAAATTTTAAAGTCCCTTTTACTTTTTCTCGAAAATAAATTTTAGAACAAAAAATAAAACTGTAAATAATGAAAGGGCAACAATAAAAGCTGTATAGAAAATCCAGACCATCCAGATTGAAGTACTGGAAAAAATTAAATCGGTATTACCAGCCAATAAAGAAGAAACAACAAACCAGAGTAAAGCTAAAACTAAAACAATCCTTTGAACTATTTTCATTTTAGGATTTCTTTGAACTATTAAATAAGAAGAGTAAGCAAATGCGGTAAGGGCAATCCATGCCAGCAATGTGCCGGCATGGATAAACAGAAATTTGTTTGTAAGTATTTCACTTCCCGAGAATAATAAAGAGGCAGCCGCAACCAATACTGCGGCTGCAATTAACAATGGCTTGTTAACTTTCAACTAAACACCAATATCTTCATTCCACAAAACCGGTTTATCTTCAATAAACTTTGTCATCATGTTAATGCATGTTTCATCTTGAAGAACCTCTACATCAACACCGCGGCTTTTAAGATGTTCTTCCTCTCCCATAAAAGTTTTATTCTCGCCTATAATTACTTTAGGAATTCCGTAAAGAAGAATGGCGCCGCTGCACATTGGGCAAGGCGAGAGTGTTGTGTATAAAACACATTCTTTGTAAACAGAAGCGGTTTGCCTTCCGGCATTTTCAAAAGCATCCATTTCGCAATGAAGGATAACGCTTCCCTTTTGTACGCGGCGGTTGTGTCCGCGTCCTAATATTTTACCTTTGTGAACAATAACAGAACCGATTGGTATTCCGCCTTCTTCCAAACCTTTCTGTGCTTCTTCAATTGCTGCTTGCATAAACTGATCCATAAAAACTCCTAATTAATACTGCAATATTGTGGAAAGTTTATTATGGTTCAACAAAAGAAAATATGTTAAGGAATTTGTTTTAGAATATTCTCTACTTGCTGTTGTCCCCAACGGGGCATCAGCTCCTGCTTAGGTACAAATTCTTTATACTTTTTAAGCGCGGATTCGAGAACCGGTTTAGCTGCCTTAGCGCCGCCGCCAAATTGTTCGGGCGTGTAAAACAAAGTCATTCCTTTTAGATAATCGGGGCGGGGATTAGCCGGATCAAGTGCGCTTGCTTTTTCGAAGTTGCTGCTCATTTCAAATCCATACTTCATGTATCTGCTCATCGGATCTATTTGAAGGCGGGCCTGGCAAATGAATCCTTTAAGAACGTAAATCTCGGATTCATTCGGCTGAAGGGAATCGGCAATTGCAAGAAGCTTAACTGCTTCATCAAGGTAACCATCCTTTTTGCTTGATACGGAATCTGTAAAACTTGTAAGCACACAGAGCTGAGAAGCATAATAGTAAGGCAGCCACTTATCTTTTTCTGCATTGGCAATTCTCAAAAATGCATTAGTTATATCAATCATATCATCAACAGTTTTCATAGAATCCATTTGCATCAAATTTTTCTTCATTGCCGCTAAATACTTTTCATCATCGGCGCGGCTGACACTTACAAAACAAAGAACAACAAGTAAAAATGTTAATACACTTTTCATTTTCTTTCTCCTCTATTAATACTGATTTGATTCGCCAATCGAAATAAAAACGCCAAGAAATGCCGAACGTAAAGTGGCGGGCAATACCGGCGCGGAAATTTTTCCGTTTGTTGAATATCTGTAACCATAAACATTTGCAAACCCGGGTAAATTATCTACCGAGAAAAATATTACACTGTAACTGCCGAACCATTTTGCTACAAAACTAATATTCAAGCTAAGGTTATTATAACTGCCGGCGCGGTCGCCTAAAAACTCAGGATTGTTTGGATTAAAATATGGACGGCCTGACGCGTGAACATATGTAAGCGCCGCAAAAGCTGAAATCGATTCTATCCAGTGTTTAAACACAATTGAAAAAGTATGAGGCGCGGCAAATGTAGGAAATGCCATTGTAGGATAATTACTGAACTCTCTCTTGGTATCAATGAAAGAATAAGAAACCCAGTAATCGCAATTTTTAAGAGAGGCAGCGTCCCGCCAGAATATATCAATTCCTTTTGCGTAACCTTTTCCGTTATTGCTGAATGGAACAACGGGCAGATTAAAATAAGGATAGTTATAAACCGTTCCCCTTACAAGATTGTGATACTGTTTGTAATAAAACTCCACACGAAACGTCTGGGCTTCACCTATATATTGATAATTAGCAATGTAATGATCCGCATTTTCGTAATCGAACTTATTAGGCTGTATCAGATAATTCTTTTCCGGTGTTTGATAAAATCTTCCGTAAGCAAAATTCAGCTGATCGTAGTTACCCAATCTATACGCAAACGAAATTCTGGGCGCTATGTTGTATTTATCCAATACTTTGGAGTGTTCCGCTCTAACACCAACTTTAGCGGCCAGATCGTTTGTAAAATATAAATCACTTTCCACAAAACCGGCTGCGTTTACTTCCTTAAGCTTTGTATTGTACTGATTATAGCTGTCATCATAAATTGTGTTTTGTACTTCCGCTCCAAAAGTAATGTATGCGTTATCAATAATTTTCTTGTTGGCGGTAAATTTTGTCTGCACCAAACTTTGATCTTGCGCAATAATATTGCCCGCAGCATTAATTCTGTCTTTATCCAGACTGTAAGAAAATCCGCCGAATACATTCCAGTCTCCCCAAATATCACGGTAGCTGGCATTGGAATAATAATTTTCCGGCTTCAATCCGTAAAAAGTTTTGTTCGGCAGATTATCGAGATCGGGCAGATAAAGAGAAAGATCGGATTTACTGTAAGAGACAAATGCTTTCAGCAGTCCGTTCTTGGAAATCTTTTGCCTTAAGTTTGCTGAGCCGGAAATACCAACAGGAGATTTATCCCAATCAACTCTTTGCTTAAAAACATTGTTATAGGGATTTAGATTATAATAACCTCCTTCAACAGAGACGGCTGTATTTTCCCAAAGTTGAGTGTGCGCGCCACCCAAACCAAACACCATCATGTTAATTGCAGTTATTGTTTGTGTGGGCATGTCTTGTGTTTTCAAAATCAAAGCGGAAGAAAGCGCTTGTCCGTATTGAGCGGAATAACCGCCGGTACTAAAAACAGTTCCCTTGAACATCATCGGAGAAAATCTTCCACGAGAAGGAACATCGGGAACGCTGCTTGAAAACGGTTTCTGAACAATCATTTCATCAATAATTGTTTTGGATTCCGAAGCAGAGCCGCCCCGCACAAATAAACCTTCCGTCTCTCCAATCTTTTGTGCGCCGGGTAAAGTGCTTAGCGATGTGTATAAATCAGCTGTAGCGCCGGTAGTTACAACATCCAGCGGTTTAAGAATAACACCTTTCTTTTCATCACTCGCTTCAAAGGAACCGGCGGAAACAACAACCGCATTCATTTGTGTAACTTCTTCATCAAGCGCAATGTCTAATTTCAGTTCACCTTTTTTCAGAACAATATTGTTTTCATATTTCTTGTAACCGACAAAACTCGCAATCAAAACAGCAATACCGCTTTCGGTTGTTTTAAAAAGAAACGTTCCGTCAACCTTAGAGGTTGTTCCGTCGTAAGTATCTTTAATATAGATATTAGCGCCGGACAAAGGATTTCCGTCGGAGTCCGTTATTTTACCGGAAATTTTAGTCTGTGCGTTGATTAAAAGAGGTAGAAATAAGAAAGAAATTAACAACCGGTATCTTTTTACAATCATCTTATCCTCAAGTGAATTACTGCTCAGGCATTAAGACGCGTCATAATTCCTATTGTGCCGCTGTGAAGAAACAAAACAATGCCGCCACCTATAAAATCAACGATGGGCTCTTCATTATTCTTTTATCTTTGAAAGTATCTTTTAACTGGAGGGATTAATGTAAAAACCAAGATGCTTACAGAGAGCAATCCGTAAACCGTTTGAAGAAAATCATAACCAATATACATTGCTTCTATGTTCAGCCAGATTGTAAGCATAACACTTGTGTAAATGGAAAACATCCATGACCAGTGCTGCTCTTTATAAAGATTCAATCTTTCTAACAGCGGCCAGTTTGGCTGTTTGATCAATCCGTAAAGCGTGATAGCCGGAATTACGCCGAGAAGAATAAACAATATTAAACCGGGAATAAGGAAACTGCCGAATGGAGATTTTGCCAGAGTGTTCTCGGGAAACTGCATTATACTCCCCGAAGGAGCTATAACCATTATAATGCCGCCGGCTAACCCGCCGACGGCTTGCAATAACATTACAATTAACAATAAATAAAACCAGAATGGTTTTTTCATTTCAAGAATGTTTTAATGCACGTTCATTGTGCTTCCGCCTATGAACTCGCGGAGAACCGAATCTCCCGGAATTGCGGAATCATCTTCTACCGGTTCTATTGCTTCGAGCATTTTGCGTACACGTGCCGCACGTATGTAAGCATCTTCTCTTAAAGGATCGCCTTGATATTTCTTTTCCCACTCTTTAAATAATTGCAGCAGCTTGGGACGGTAAATCGGAACCTCAAACGGCATCGAAGTATTTACAATATAATCCGCTGTGTTGCTGTAAGGAAGTATTGTTCTCTTTTCCGATGAGCGAACATAATGCCAGTGAAGCAACGTTTGTTCAGGATTGTATGCGCGGTGAACTGAGTCGCGCAACATTCTGCGTATTAAACGTAAGTCTGTCCAGCGAATGTACTGCCCGTCCGGCATTTTCATCTGCAATAGCGGTTCAAGATAGAGCTTGAATTTTTGCGCTGCAGGAATTTCTCGGCTGAACTCGGGATACAAGCCATGCAGACTATCTATTAATAGAACTTCATTATCATGCAGCTGAAGCGGCGTGCGGTTATCAAAGCGCTTGCCCTGCTTAAAATCGTAATAAGGAATTAAAACTTCTTCACCTGCGGCAAGACGTTTTAAATGATCATTAATCAAATCAAGATCGAGAGCTTGAGGAGTTTCAAAATCGTAATCGCCAAATTCATCTTTGGGATGCATTTCCAGATCGAAGAAATAATTATCAACAACAAGCGCAACGAACTTCATTCCCATTTTATTTAAGCGCTGTTCCAATTTAAAAGTTGTTGTTGTTTTACCGGATGAAGAAGGACCGCTAACCATAACCATCTTCAATTCCGCGGAACGTTCTTTAATCAGCTCGGCGGCGGTATCTAACTGTGTTTCATAAAAGGATTCTGCTTCGTGAACAATCTGCGGAAACTGTCCCCTGTGAATTCTGGAATTTATTCCATCAATTGTATTCAGATCATGCTCAACAGCCCAATCGAGCGAGCGCCAAACTTTTTTCCAGGGTATTAATTCATTCGGTTTAGAAAAGTGCTTGCTGTTTTCTCTTCTCCGGCTAGCGGCTTCCTCTCTGTAAAGAATAAATTCTTTGGCGACTTTTGCGTGTCCATTTTCTATCAAAACTTTTTCAATTATATCCTGAATTTCCTCAACGTGCGGTTTGTGGCCTTCTTCGTATGTCGCTTCAAGAACTTCAATTACTTGTTTTGCAAGCTCTGCCGCTTTTGCTTTATCTCTTCCTCCGACCGATACCGCCGCGCGGTAAATAACATTTGAAACTCTATCGGGATTAAAAGGCACAATAGCGCCGCTTCGCTTAATAACATATTTAAATTTGCTCATTAACTGCTCCAAATTTTCTATCTAAAAATAAATAATAATCTTTTGGCTATTTAGGATAACCAACGGTTTGGGAAAGAATTATTTTCTGTTCCGGTTTCAGCTTTAACGCTTCCCCAAGTTTTTGCACATCAATTAATCCTCGCACCACAACGTTAAGGCCTTGCGAAGCACAATAGAGATAAACATTCTGAACCATAAAACCCGCAGCCGCACTGGACCACATTAGCTTTGTCTGTTCGCTGTCGTTCGATTTAATGCGCGAGTAATCGGCAACATAGACTAAATTAAGCGGTGCACTTTTCACAAAATCTTGAACTCCGCAAAGAGCGCGTAAATCACCTTCGACAATCTGTTTTAACGAATTCCCTTTAGCATCGTAAATGTACGCCGCATCTGCAAGAACAATATACGCGTCAACTTCCTGCCAGTTGCGTGCCGATGGCGAAGTTCTCTTGCTGCTTTCCGGTCTGTTAATTCCGCAAGCCGCCCAGAGCAAATTTGAAAGTTCTTGAAGCGGTAATTGTTTGGAATCGAAAACTCTATTGGAACTTCGAAGCTTTAGAGCTTCCATTAACGGCTTACCAATTTCCGTCTGAGGCTTTGGAAGCGAAATAGATTTTGGTTCTTGCGCAAACAAACATGATGAAACAAGGATTATTAGAAGTGCTAACTTTTTCATTTATTACCCGCTTGTTACTTTTCTTCGTTTAACGAAATTCCCGGTTCTTTATCATAAGCCGAACCAATCTTACACAGTTCTTCAAGCACCATGGCGAACAGATCGAACAAACTTTTCAATCTTTCTTTGTCTTTAATTACTCCCATAACCTGAAAATAAAGTTCATCAACACCTTCCGGAAATTTGGCTGCGAACCAGCCTTCATCATCTTTTACCTGAAAATGAATCTGCGGCTGTTTTTGAATCAGCTCTTTTAGTTTTCTGTTGGAAAACAGTTTTATTACCGTGCTTTCCGGCTCTCCTTGAATAATGAAATCTTCATCAAAGAATGAATCACCAAGTTCTATATCCTGCATACCGAACGCTTTACCGAGCCAGCTGAAAATTGACTTCCGGTAAATTGTAAACCGAAAGCCATCTTTATTAACATAAGGGGCACGCATTCTAGTGAAAGTTACATGTGTTTTGCCAGTGTGAACGGTATAGGTGTCTAAAGTAATTTCCCAGTTATTATAGGTCAGTACAACTTTTCCATTCTTAAAAAAACCGGATTCGGAAAACTCCGCGCCTAATTCACTGCTCAGCTGAGACCAAACTTCATCTTTGCTTGGTCCGAAAAATCCGCCTAATAAAGCCATTGTTTCTCCCTCTTAACAGTCTACTATTTTAATTACATCTTCTTTATTTGGAACCATACACAAAAACTCAAACGGTTCATCGCCTACTGTTGTGTATGAATGAGGAACGCCGGCCGGTATGAACACAACATCATCTTTCTTTGCTTCGAAAGATTTTTCACCAATTATTACATGTGCCTTACCGCCAAGAACAAGCTGCTCATGTTCTACCGAATTTGTGTGCATCGGCATACCTCCGCCCGGCTCAATCGAAAATTTTCTCATCGCAAAGTTTGGCGCTTCGCTGGAGCTTATTAAAACTTGTCTTGTAGTTTTTGTTCCCGCTTTTATTTCTTCTTTAACAACTTCATTTATTTGTTTTACTAACATTTTATTCTCCTTCTTATAAATCATCTAATGCGCGTTCGGCTTGATTAAGATGCCTAAGCTGGTGCGCAATTGTTATCATCATTACTTCGCCTAAACGAAGTTTTTTCAATTCAAACGTAGGCCAGGGAACCTTAATGGATTTCAGTTCGGATGGTTCTACACATTGGAGCGCGGTTAAGAACTCATCCTGCAGAGCAAGAAAATCATCTAGTATATCTTTACCGTAGTTTGATTTTGTATTCATCATCCCTTTCGGCGATTTCATTTTTACTTTTACATTTGGTCCGGCAAAGTGAATGAACATTTTAGCAAACAAACCGGCTTTTATTTTAATTTCCTCATCAATCTCAACAGAGGATCGCTTTGGTATCTTTGGCACATTACTTAAATAACTTTGCGCTGCAAGAATAAGATGTTCCATACATTCTGCGGCCGACCAGCGATTTTCACCGCTTTTTTTATTCAGCTCTTCAACAGATGCTTCGCTGAATAATTTATGTGCTTTTTCTTTTATTTGTTCAAAGTGATTAATCATTTGGCTTTGAGTCATCGAGAAAAGGCTCATTCCAGTTTCCTTCTTTTTGTTCGCCTACAATTTACCAAATTGTAAAACCATATTTTCAGCTACATTTACTTTTTGTAACTTGCCGACCGTTAATTGAGCTAACACAAATCAGATTGGAATCTTTATGAAAACCTCCCGACTTATGCTTCTTCTTGTTTTAATTGCGTCTATTATCACTGCCGGAACAGCTAAAGACAAATTCCTTACGCTTGCGGAAAAGTCAAATTTTGAATCTACTTCCAGGCATGCCGATGTAATGGACTTTTTTAAATCGTTAAAGAAAATCTCTCCCGGTTTTCGAATCGAATCCATGGGAAAGAGCACGAAAGGTCTGGAGATGCCTTTAATCATTCTTGCCAAACCTCTGCCCAAGTCTATTAACGAAATCAAGAAGGACAAACGCATTGTTGTTTATCTTCAAGCCAACATTCATGCGGGAGAAGTTGAAGGTAAAGAGGCGGTGCAGATGCTTGCGCGGGATATTCTGCTTAAAGAAACTCCCGACTATTTAAAGAATGTGATAATCTTAATCGCTCCTATATTTAACGCCGACGGCAATGAGCAAATAAGCAAAGAAAACCGTACACATCAAACCGGACCGATCAACGGCGTTGGTGTTCGCCACAATGGACAGATGCTTGATCTCAACCGCGACGCTATGAAAGTTGAATCGCCCGAACTTTACGGAATGATTACGAATGTACTTAACAAATGGGATCCGGCGCTGATGATGGATCTTCACACAACTAACGGCTCGTATCATCAAGAGCCCACAACATACACCTGGATGGTAAATCCAAACACAGACCGCGGTTTAATTAACTACATGCGGGATAAGATGATGCCATGGGTTAAGAATGATTTAACAACCAACTACAAGTGGCAAAATTTATTTTACGGCGAATTCTATAATCAGCGCACTCCGGAAAAAGGATGGGTTTACGATGCAGTTCAGCCCCGCTATATTGTTAACTATATCGGTTTGCGGAATCGTCTTTCTATATTAAACGAAAATTATGTTTACGCGGATTTCAAAACACGTGTAATTGGATGCTACAATCTTCTCAAATCCGTTTTGGAGTATGCATCAGCCAACAAAGATGAAATTAAGAAGATGCTAAAAGATGCCGACGAAAGAACAATTGCGCGCGGATTGAATCCATCGGTCAGTGATTCCGTAGCGGTTGAGTTTGTCGTTAAACCAAGTCCCCAGCCTGAAATAATTAACGCTTACGAGATGGAAGCATACAAAGACGCAAACGGACGCGAGCGTTACAAACCGACAGAAAAAACAAAAACAGTTACTGTTCCTTACTTTGTTGATTATTCTGCCGCACGCAATGTAAAATTTCCTTTTGCTTATTTAATCTCACAAGCAGATGCAAAAGTTATTTCCCTTCTTAAAACACACGGAATTAAAATTGAAACTCTGAGTAAGCCGGCTACACTTGAGGTGCAGTCAATAAAAACAAAAGAATTAAAACCTTCGCAGCGTTTAAACCAAGGGCATTACAACAACACCATTAAAGTGGAGTATGTAAGCCAGAAGAAGGAATTTACCGCCGGAACTTTGGTGGTTCGTACAGCACAGCCTCTTGCAAACCTTGCAGCTTATTTACTTGAACCGGAAACAGATGATGGTTTACTATACTGGAACTATTGGGATAAATATCTCGTGCCGCAATGGGGCGGAGCTTATTTGCCTTATCCGGTTACAAAAGTTTTAACCGCACAAGAAATGGCAACTAAAGAATTGAAATAGTTAAATAATCTGGGAGGAGATTTAAAATGGAGAACAATCAAAAAGTTAGCTTGGGATGTGGAACACTTATTCTGATTGCCTTAATTGTTATGATATTTTCACATAAGCCGAAGACTGATCCGGTAATATTAACTAAACTTGACAACATTGATAGAGAAGTTAGTGAATTGAAGTTTCAAGTTAGAAACCTGCAGGATTCGGTTGAAGTAATGAAGCAATTTCTTAACAAAAGGAAGTGATCGGTTGCCTCGATAGCCTTTATCCGTTACAAAAATTTTACCGCACAAAATATGGAAACTAAAGAATTGAAATACTAAAAACGTAGAGACGCACCGAGTGCGTCTCAAAATATATTTAACAAAAAAGCCCTAAACTCCTTCAATTACATTTTAGCTTTTCCCGCAAGCCATTCATAAACTGTTCCGGGCAGCGAGCCTATTAACCTTGTAGCTAAATATATCTGCCGCGGAAATTGAATAACTCTCTTCTCTTTCTTAATTCCATCTAAAATTATTTCTGCTGCTTTTTCCGGTTCAACCAGTAAGGGCATTTTAAAATTGTTTTGGTCTGTCATTGGTGTGCGTACAAATCCGGGACGAATTGTAATTACTTTTATGTTGTGAGGCTTCAGTTCAACGCGCAAGCCCTCAAGAAAAGTTGTAGCGGCGGCTTTGCTTGCGCAGTAAAATCCGCTTCCGCTAAAACCGCGGTTATCCGCAAGAGAAGAAACTGCTGCAATAACACCGTTTTTCTTTTTTAGATAATCGGGAAGCAGTTGCTCAACCCAATAAACTATTCCAAACACATTGGCGCCGAAAGTATCTTCAGCATCTTTCGAGTTAAAGGTATTAACCGTTACAGTTCTTCCTATACCGGAATTTAAAATTGCAATATCAACTCCGCCAAACTTTTGTTTTATCTGCGAGTAAGCATCTGCTACTTCTTCCTTCCTGCTTACATCGCATCTAATTACCAGCGGCTGGTTTTTTGCAGCATGTAATTCGTTTAGATATTGTTCAATTAGTTCCGCTCTGCGCGCTATTAATATAAGATTGCAATCCTGTTTAAGTAAATTTTGAGCAATTGCCTTACCTATGCCGGTAGAAGCTCCGGTTAATAGAATTGTCTTTCCGCTAAGAGTCATAAATCATCCTTAAAAATTTTTTCATTACCTTTGATAGGCGGATATTAAAGTCAATATCTCATTAATTTTTTTTGATAGAACAAAATTATTATTTTTTCAAAAAGTAATTAGGGCAAATGGACGCGGATTTTATTCAAATAGATGGAATTGTTGTTAATACGGAAATTGCCGAATCTTATTTTACGTGCGATCTTGGAAAGTGTAAAGGCGCCTGCTGTACTATGGAAAGTCCTTTTGGAGCTCCGATTACAAAAGAAGAGATTGACGCATTTACAAAAGAACTGCCGGAAATTGTTAAGTATCTTCCAAAGCAGCATTCTAATGAAATCGAGAAAAAGGGATTTTGGGTTAAACAGCAGAATGAACTAATGACCCGTAGCATCAACAACCGGGCATGTGTTTTTGTTTTTTACGAAGGTGAAATAGCAAAATGCGCAATTGAAAAAGCTTATCATGATGGGAAAGTAAGCTGCAATAAGCCAATTTCTTGCCACCTTTTTCCGATAAGAATTTCTAACTTTGCCGGGCCGGTTTTACGATATGAAAGATACCGCGACTGTCAGCCGGCAATTGAAAAGGGCAAACAAACAAAAATTACCGTATTAAATTTCTGCAAAGACTCTTTAGAAAGAGCTTTTGGCATAGAATGGTTCAAAAAAATAAAAAAGGTTACTAAAAGTTAATTATGCTATCTCTTCAACACAGATTAGCTCTACAGCAAAAGCTTTCGCCTCAGCAGATTCAGTATCAGAAACTACTGCAGCTTAATACACTTGCTTTGGAACAGCGCATTAAAACCGAACTGGAGCTTAATCCGATTTTAGAAGAGACTCTCGACGAAGAACTTGATCTTGATCAGCTGGAAGAATCGCCCGATGAAGCTGAAGATAAAACCGCAGACGATGAAGATACTTACGACAGCAAGGATGATGAGTTTGATTTAGAAGATTATATGAATGAATCGGAAGCCGAACAAGAA
>JBHEKZ010000025.1:0-2971 GCA_041859025.1 Melioribacteraceae bacterium
ACAAACAAATCCTCAGAGAATATAACCACGATACCGAAAAAACCAAGCGCAACTCCAATAATTTGAACGGGTGTTATAGTTTGTTCCTTTATTGACAATACGGAGAATATAATCACGAAGAATGGCATTACAGCAAATATGATTGATGCTAATCCGGATGGAATAAACTGCTCGGCCCAGTAAACTAGTCCAAATGGAATAACAAATGAGAAAAAGCCCAAAATAAAATAAAGCTTAATTGACAAAGCGTCAGTTTGAAGAGTGATTTTCTTCATCCGCATTATGATATATACGAGGACTGATGCAAGAGAAAATCTTAATCCAGCTGAAAAGATTGGGGTTAGAGAATCCAATCCAAGACGTATAGCAAGCCAAGTGGAACCCCAAAGCAAGCAAATTAGAACATAAGCAAGAGAGATTTTTAGGCTATCCGAAAGCAATTAACTGTCCTTTAGAGAAATTACACCAAGGTGACGACCGGAATTTTTTCCATCTCTACGAAATGAATGGAGAATATGCTTTTCTTGGTAGCTGCAGTATGGGGAAATTTCAATTTGGTTAATAGGGACTCCATATTCCTCAATGAGATCAACATTTGCACTTAAAACATCCAGATAGAGTTTTCCTTTAATTTCTGCTACATAAACCGATTCAAATTGTGCAGCAACCTCAGGTCCAACTTCATAAAACTTTTGACTAATAGAAGGCCCGACATATACGAATAAGTCGTCCATCTTGGAATTGTATTCACTTTCAAGTTTTTTTAGAGTTTTGAGTACAATTTGTTTTTCGGTTCCTCGCCAGCCGGAATGTACACCGCAGATAATTTTTTTTGCAGAATCATAAATGAAAATTGGAGTGCAATCTGCAGCCGATATGGCCAAACCGATTCCCTTTTCAGTGGTAATTAGTGCATCTGATTCCCCCACCATTCCGGCTTTCTCTACTCTCGTCATAATATCGGAATGTATTTGCATTTGAAATGCTATCTTCGAAGTGGTTAGCCCTAATTCGTTGAAAAAAGCTTCCCTGTTCTCCTTAACTATTTTTTCATCATCACCAACAGTTAAAGACAAATTAAAATAGAAAGGTTCTTTCCTATCAAGAGCATTCTTTGGACTGAAACCAAAAACTACTTCCGAAAATTGATCGAATATTGATGCACGTATAATTTTCATAAGGGAAGAATATCCTTTATTCAATTAAGGAGTTAATATTTATTAAATAATTTTAAGTGCCTCATCCAAATCTGTTAGAATATCATCCGGATTTTCCAAACCGATAGCTAAACGAACACCGCCGGGATCTATTCCGTGATCGAACAATTTTTCCGGTGGAATAGAAGAATGCGTCATTGAAGCCGGGTGTTCAATTAAAGTTCTTGTATGTCCTAAACTAACAGCTAATGTCATTGTGTAGGAATGATCTGCAACATAATCCATAAACTTTTTGCCATTTGCTTTATTCTCTGCCGGTGTATTTCCTTTCAAACCAAAAAACAATAAGGCACCCGGTGCAAAGTTACCATTAAAATCAAGCATTTGTTTTTTAGCAACTTCATGGAATTTGAAAGACTCTAAACCGGGATAATTTACGTAAGCAACTTTTGGATGAGCATCTAGATACTCAGCAATTTTCATCGATGATTTTATCTGATGTCGTTGACGAAGTCCAAGCGTTGGTAAACCATAAGTTAAAATTGCCCAAGCACTTTTAGTATTTAAGACTGCCCCAAAATCTTTTCTAAAAAGTAGAATTAAATCTCTAAACTTCTTTGGACCTATAACAACTCCACCCATATCAGTACCAAATCCGCCAATTCCTTTTGTCAGTGAGTGAACGACAAAATCAATTCCATGTTCTATTGGCCTCTGGCAAAATGGTGTAGAAAAAGTATTATCAACAACTGTATAAATTTTCTCTTCCGGTTTACGTGTATTATTAATTTCAGCTATAGCAGCAACTATAGCATGAATATCTACTATCTCCATATTTGGATTAGCCGGAGTTTCGAAGTAAACTACTCTAGTATTCTTGCTAACAACATTATTCAAATTCTTCGAGTTGGTTAAATCAACTTGATTGACCTTGATGTTCAATCTAGGGTACCAATTTGTGAACAATGAAAAGGTACATCCATATAACGTATGATGTGCTACAATTTCATCCCCGCTTTTAGCAAGGACACCTAGCACAGCTGAAATTGCACCCATTCCGCTAGAGAAACTGACCGCCATCTCTCCTTTTTCTACATAGGCTAAGTTTTCTTCAAGCATATCTTTGTTTGGTTCACCAAGTCGATCATAAATAAATATTGGGGAATTATCACCCTCGCCTTCAGTATTAGCAAATTGCATAAAACCTTGTGCGCCTCTATCAACAGAGTCCAATCTGAATGTGGTTGAAGAGGAAATTGGCGCAGTAACGTGATGCGCATAATCCCACTTATCGGTTACAGCCTTACCATAAATGATATGGGTGTCCATCGAATACTTGGATTCATCCAAGTTAACATTTCTCTTATTTGATGTTGAATTAGACATTTTGAGCTCTTTTTTTAGTAGCAGAAAATTAGTGAAAAGAAATGATTAAACAAGTTGGCTTTTTTGATTAGTGAATTCTACTAGTATAGCTATATTGATTTTTTTGCCTACTAAATCAAATAGATTTAAGCAGTAGCAATTCGATAGTCTTATTTGAGAAAGTAAACTTGAATTTACTGCTAGCAATACTAAACGAAATGATGCGTTGTCATCCATTCATCGTTGTATATAGTCGAGAAGTATTTATAACCGCTATCACAAAGAACAGTTACAATGTTAGCCTCACAATCGATTTCCTTTGCAAGTTTAACAGCACCCCATATATTTGCACCACTTGAACCGCCTACTATGATTCCCTCTTCGAAAGCAAACTTCTTTGTCCAGCCAAATGCTTTTTTCTCATCAACTTGATACATATCATCGAGCAA
>JBHEKZ010000439.1:0-2954 GCA_041859025.1 Melioribacteraceae bacterium
TTCTCTGGCTGTGGAAATTGCTTCATTCATAATTCCAAGGATGTGCATTCTTCCTTCTTTAGCTTGAGCTAATGCTTTTTCCATAATCTCGTAAGAGATTCCTTGAATTTTGATATCCATTTGTAGACCGGTAATACCTTCAGTACTTCCGGCAACTTTGAAATCCATATCTCCAAGATGATCTTCATTTCCGAGAATATCGGAAAGGATTGCGAACTTATCGCCTTCTTTAATCAAGCCCATAGCAATACCGGCAATAGCGCATTTAACAGGAACACCGCCATCCATCATTGCGAGCGAACCGGCGCAAACTGTTGCCATTGAAGATGAAACGTTTGATTCCAGAATATCAGAGTTGATCCGAACAGTATATGGGAATTTATCTTCCGGAGGAAGGATGTTTTTTAAAGAACGTTCTGCCAAGTTTCCGTGACCAACTTCTCTTCTACCAACACCGGAAAATCTTCCGGTTTCGCCAACACTGAAAGGCGGGAAGTTATAATGAAGTAAAAATCTCTTCTTATACTCTTCCTGTAAACCGTCAATTACTTGTTCATCTTGTTTTGTACCGAGAGTCAAAGTAGTTAAGCTTTGAGTTTCGCCGCGTGTAAATAACGCAGTTCCGTGAACGCGAGGAAGCAAACCAAGTTCGCATGTAATCGGTCGAATTTGTTTTGTATTTCTTCCGTCAAGACGCATTCCTTCTTCAAGAATACGTTTGCGCATTAAGTCTTTTTCCATATCGTGAAGAATTTGACCAATAACTTTTTCTTGTTCCGGATATTTTTCAGCTAATGCAGCAATAACTTCATCACTTAAATCGTGATTAGCTTTTGATCTTTCTTCCTTAGCAAGTACTGAAGAAACGATTGCTTTATATTTTTCATAAGCGAGTGCATTTACGTCTGCAACTAGATTTTCATCCAGAGTTTTAGCTGCTACTTCCATCTTTGGCTTTCCGCAAGCTTCGCGCAACTCTTTTTGCACTTCAATTATCTTTTTAATTTCAAGATGAGCAAATTTTAATGCTTCTAAAAGATCGCTTTCGCTAACTTCTTTAGATTCGCCTTCAACCATCATAATGGAAGTTTCTGTACCCGCAACAACTAATTCTATGTCGCTGGCTTCAACTTCTTTGTATGTTGGATTGATTATGAATTCTCCGTTTACTCTGCCAACACGAACTTCTCCGATTGGTTCGAGAAACGGAATATCCGAAACTGCCAAGGCTGCAGAAGCAGCGCAAGCCGCAATAACATCCGGATCGTTTTCGCCATCAAAGGAATAAACGAAAGCTGCAACTTGTGTATCATTTCTATAATTATCATCGAACAAAGGGCGAATAGGACGGTCGATCAAACGAGCG
Source organism: Melioribacteraceae bacterium (assembly GCA_041859025.1). Taxonomy (GTDB): domain Bacteria; phylum Bacteroidota; class Ignavibacteria; order Ignavibacteriales; family Melioribacteraceae; genus Stygiobacter. Next base: position 1,367 of record JBHEKZ010000439.1, read on the forward strand.
CTTAATACTTCGCGGTCGCTTGGTTTACCTTCTCGCTTAAAAAATCCACCGGGAATTTTTCCGGCTGCAAATGCTTTTTCTCTATATTCAACACTAAGCGGAAAGAAATCGAGATCTTCCCTGAGGCCACCGGCAACCGCAGTCACAAGAACCATCGTATCACCGTAACGAGCCATAATTGCTCCGTTAGCTTGTTTAGCTAACTTGCCCGTTTCTAAGATCAGCTTATGTTTGCCAATCAGTACTTCTTTGGTTACTACCATTTAAATGCCTCTTACTTTCTAATGTTCAATTCTTTAATTATAGAACGATATCTTTCAATATCCTTCTCAGCTATATAGCTTAATAATCTTTTTCTTTTACCAACCATCTGCAACAAACCGCGTCTTGAAGCGTGATCTTTTTTGTTAGCTTCAAAGTGACTTGTTAATTGGTTGATTCTTGCTGTCAAGAGAGCCACCTGAACTTCAGCTTTTCCGCTGTCTTTTTCGTTGGCGCCATATTTCTTGATGATATCAAGTTTCTCTTGTAATGATAACGACATTTTACTACTCCTTTATTTTGTTTTACGATGCAATTCCAGCCTTAACCGGAATTGATTAGTTGATTATTTTTTATTTGATGAAGCGATTAATTCCGCTTCTTTTTTATCAATTTCAATTTGGTGAATTAAAGCGTCCTTAGATTCAAATTTCTTTTCATCACGAAGACGTTTTACAAACTCCACTTTTATTTTCTCGCCGTAAATATCACGGTTAAAATCCAGTATGTATGCTTCCGGAACAAGTTCGTGTTTATTCTCAAAAGTCGGACGGTATCCGATATTCATTACTCCGTAATATGACTCACTTCCCAAAACACAGCGTACAACATAAACACCATTTTTCGGGATTGACTTCTTTGCATCATCCACTTGAACATTGGCAGTTGGAAATCCTAAAGTTCTTCCTCGCTGCGCACCTTTAACTACTATTCCGCATATAGAATAAAATCTTCCGAGGAACAGATTCGCTTTATCTAGCTGTCCATCGAAAAGAAAATTTCTAACCTTTGTGCTGCTTATTGTTTCATCATCAAGTGTTTCTGCCGCTACAGCAGTAACACCGAACCCGAACTTTGAGCCTATTTCTCTCAGCTTATTTTCATCGCCTAAGCGGTCTCTTCCAAACTTGTGGTCGTGACCAATAACCATATGTGAAGCGTTAAGTTTATCAACTATAAACTTTTGAATAAACTCTTCAGAAGTTAGTTGAGAAAATTCTCTGGTGAAATGAATTACCATCAAATTTTTAATTCCCGCTTCTTCAATAATCCACTTTTTCTCATCAAGTGAAGTGAGAATATTTACTTCCGAATTTTGAGCTAGCACCGATCTTGGATGCGGGTCAAAAGTTACAACGAAACTCTCAGCGTTTGTTTCAGCGGCAACTTTCTTAACCGTTTCCAAAATCTTTAAATGGCCGCGGTGCAATCCATCAAAGGATCCAACTGTTACCACAGCGCTTTTTACTTTCTCTATTTCAGATCTATCTGAATAAACTTTCATTAAACTGCAATCGGGATAGTTGTGTATTTTTCCTTAAACTCA
>JBHEKZ010000522.1:0-4621 GCA_041859025.1 Melioribacteraceae bacterium
TTGGTTCAAAAAATAGTGTGGTCAAAAACACTAAATAGTACCATGCACGACTAAAATGTTTTTTTGAATAAATAAGTTTGCCGTGTAAAATGTAAGCTAGTCTGGTAGCTTTTATATTATCTGAAGTTCCGCCTCCTTTATGATAGACTTGTGCTTCGGCCAAATAATAATTTTTATAACCCAGCTTTAATCCGCGATATGCTAGATCCAAATCTTCATAGTAAACAAAAAAATCATCATCATATCCCTTTAGTCTCTCGAACAATTCACGTCTCAGTATTATAAAGGAACCCATAATTTGATCTACGACGCTACTACTTTTGTGATCCCATTCAGTCATGAAATGAGTAAGAAATATTTTAGGGAATAATCTGTCTAATCCAAAAGCTCTATAAATTATTCCTGCTGGTGTCGGGAAACGAGCACAGTTTCTGCTTATGTTTCCATCTTCATCAATTATTTGTACTCCGACCATACCAATTTCTTCATTCTCTTTTCTTTGCATGAATTGAATTACAGGATCTATAGAATTACTGAAAAGCCGAGTATCCGGATTCAAAATTAATATGTACTCAGAATCGCACGACCAGACGCCTGCATTACATGCTTTACCAAATCCAACATTTATTTTATTTCTGATTATTTTGACTGGCAAGTCAATGTCTTCAACGTCTTCCAGAGAATCATCCGTTGATGCATTATCAACAATTACAATGCTTTTCATCTCAAAGGAATTGCTTAAAGCAATTTTCATTGAATGAATACAATCGCGAAGATAGCCGCCTGCATTCCAGTTAACAATTACAATATCGAGTTGTGGGATCATTCTTTATGACAAAATGTTTTTTGGGGGGGGAGTTTTATTATCCATTACTTACTAAAAAATTTTTTAACGTGATAAACAATTTTTTCAACATCATCGTTTGTTAGGTTCTGCGTCATTGGAATATTTAATGAAATCTCCGAAATTTCTTCGGCATTTTTCAATATTTCTTTCGAGCCGTAAAACTTAACTAGATGCAATGGGTAATATCTAAACGTGCAGTAAACACCATTTTCTACCAGATATTTGGCTAATTCATCACGCTTTCCATTAGTCACCTTAAGCCAATACAAATAATATGATCCTTCACATCCATCCAGAGGTTCTGGCGGTGTTATAAGTGAGGTGATTCCGGATAACTCCTTTTGATAAATATTCCAAACTTCTCTTCTTCGCTGAATAAAAGAATCGAGTTTCCGCAATTGAACCAGACCTATAGAAGCGGCAATATCATTCATTAAATATCTGTTAGAAGCAACAAGTAATTCGAATTCCCACCATCGATTCTTCTTCTCTTTCAACCGGTCGACACCGGTAGAATCCTTTTGATCCATTCCCAAAAATCTGTAGGCCATTGCTCGGTCTGCTGCTTCATGCGATTTTAATATTAAAGCTCCGCCATCTCCCGTAGACAGAATTTTCATTGCGTCAAAACTAAAAAAGCCGGCATCTCCAAATGTTCCGCAATGTTTTCCTTTGTATTTAGAGACAATCGAATTTGCACTGTCTTCAATTACATAAATTCCTTTACATTCTTCGAGAATCTTATCCATATCTGCCGGATGACCACCATAATGAAGAAGAATAACAGCTTTAGTTTTGGAATTTCGCAGACGCTTTATTTCGCTAGGAAGAATGTTAAAATAAAACGGGTCAACATCAGCAAAGACAGGTGTAGCACCAACTTCTAAAACACTGCTGGCGTTAGCTACAAAATTTACTGTCGAAATTATAACTTCGTCGCCTTGCCCAATTCCCAATGCTTTTAGTGATAAGAATGTAGCAGCAGAACAACTGTTCACCATCAAACAGTTTTCCGCGCCAATTCTTTGCTTAAATGCCTCTTCAAACTCTTTAGTTTTTGGACCTAAGCCAATCCACTGAGATTTGAAAGTTTTTTCAACTGCATTTAGTTCTTCTGCACCTAATGAATTTGTAAATATTTTTATCATGTATTTTTTGTAGGTGATTTTATGTATTTAAAAACAAAAAATATTGCCACTAAATTATAAATGTACCAAAGGAATCCAAAAGCACTATTAAAGAATGAAAAAATTAGCCCAAACATAATAATCGAATAAAAACTAAGCTTCATCAGTGACGGCTCAGCCTTAAAAGAATAGTATAACGAACCAACTCCTAATCCACCTAGCAATGGTATAAAAAATATCCCTAGTAATCCAAAATCTCTGTAATAAGTCATGAATGCTGAATAGGTATTATAATCGCTGACAAGAAAGGGTGTTTCTTCAAGCACAAAATACTTAATCAACCAATGCTTTAAGCCCGAAATCGCTGTCAGAAAATCAAAAGTGTAGAAACCTAAAGTAAAATTCTCTAGTTTTTCTATGGTTCTAGCGTAGTTCTCCAAGTTCATCGCGACATACATGTAAGGCTCGGTAAATATTGCGTACTTGGCAGGGAATTTCATTTTAGAGAACTTGTATAAAACCATGATTACAAATTCACCAGCTCGTACAGACGAAACAACTAAGAAAAACAAAACAATTACTGATAAAACTATAATTACAGTTCTTGGCTTTATTCTAAACGTGGTATAATACAGTAGGATAAAAACCATCACAATTGTTAAAAACAATTGATAACGTTGAAGTGTTAATGCATATAATAGAAAAGCGGTGCTGGAGTAAAACGCCAGCATCCTTCTTCTTCTTTTATTCTTTTTTTCATATAAGAAGTAAATAAAAGTAAAGAAAACAATAAGGACCATGTTGTGAATGAACAAGCCAATACCAAACATGTTAAAATTTGCTCTAATCTTACTTGGCTCTGAGCTTAGGATTGGAATTGTTCCAGCTTTAATAACAATTGCAATAAATGCGAACATGAACAAATAAAACAACACTGTGATTGCAATATATAAACGGTCGTTATCAACTCCGTATACTTCTCTTCTGGAACGTAACGTAAAATTTGACCAAATCTCACGATTAAGATTAAAAGCATACACTAGTACTGTACCGAGAATAAATGAGAGTGGCCCAATAACCATATGCAACCATACTTCCAAAGGCCATTGATGCTGTAAACCACTAAATTTGAAATCGGTAATACCTATTGAGAAAGCCCACACAAAGCCAAAAACTCTGCCGGGAGTTAGCAAATCACTTCCTTTTCTAAACCAGGAAATCAGAATTACTAATACTATCAAAAAGCATATCCCGGAAACTATACTCATTTTGCCATCCGGAATTTTTGTAATGGAAGAGTTGAGATTATCTCATTACGCTCACTTTTAGCAAAACCAAAGAAGTAAACAAAAGTCGGAAATGAAATTAAGCTAAAAGCAAGAATGAGATAGCTAGAGTGTGTCAAAGCAAACAGCAATGCAAGAAAAATTGAATAACTAAGAATTCCAATGTTTCTGAATTCTAATAACCAATCCAAAAAATATTTAGTATTAAAAACAATATATGTGCTACCAACAAAAATGTTAACAACTAATGAAACGTACGCAACAGAAAGTAGTCCATTTTTAAACACAAAAAGATAATTGAGGATAAAACTAAGTACAGTTGCAGAGATAACAATAGCCATTCTAAGTATCTGCCGGTTTGAGGTTGTCAACATTAGTCCAAATGGTTCTACAACAAAGCGAATAAACAAAACAATTGAAAATATCCTTAAAATTGTAATGGAATCAGAAGATTCAATTTTACCATAAATAATTGTTAGAATTAGCTCAGGATAGAAATAAGTAATTATGCAAACAGGCATAGCTAAAACAAGCAAAAATTTGTAAATGAGTCTACTAAAATACACCCACTGTGTTTTATCTTCTATAAATGCACGCGAAAGTTTTGGTAGCGAAGAACTAATGGCGATGTCCGGAATCATTAGCATCATTACCATAATATAAAAAGCAGAGCGGTAAATACCAGCGGCTGTATCACTAAGCCACACACCAATTAATAGTGTATCTAGTTGGAAAAAAAGATTTCCAAAGAGAAAGCTAAGCCCATAAACAAAAACTTTTTTAACTAATGGAAAGGTTTCACTTAGATCTATTTGGAAAATTTTTGAATTTGCCAGTTTGTATGATAATGGGGCAGCAAGAACTAAACCTGTAAAGCGCACAATAACAAACGCGCTCATCAAATAGACAAGATTCAATTTTAGAAAACCAAAAAACGCCAGCGAAATGAGTAAAATCAAGTTCGTTATAAAGGAAATTCGTGTCTCGTAATCGAACCTTTCAAAACCTCTAAAGAAAGCCGAGAAAAAATTGAAGAAGGTAGTAAAAATCATGTAGCCGATTAATACTAAAATCAACGATTTGCTAGTTGCGCTAAGGGGAAGGAATGCGAGCACTAAAAGCATTACAGCAGAAGCAATTAGAGCAAGTATAAGTTTTATTGAAAAATATTTGCGGCCAATTTCGCCAGCTTTTTCTCTATTGCTTGCGATTTCTGTTGTAAGAAGAACGTCAAAGCCAAAATCTGCAATGATCAAACACATGTTCGCAACATTGAAAGCTATTGAGAACTGCCCAAAGGCTTCAACTCCATAAAAACGAAATACACCAACACCAATTAAAAAATTGGTTATTGCTCTTAT
>JBHEKZ010000204.1:0-5100 GCA_041859025.1 Melioribacteraceae bacterium
TTGGGTCCAAAATTTTAGTAAATGTCGTGATGTTGTAGTTGATAAAATAATTGTTGAAAGCACAGCATACTGGAATAACGATGGAATCGATATTTCGGACTGCAAGAATGTTAAGATCACTAATTGTTTTGTTAACTCTGCTGATGATGGAATTTGCTTAAAATCCGAAGACCCGAAAGATTTTTGCGATAGTATTGCTGTCACCGATTGCACAATTAGGTCTAGTGCTAGTGCGTTTAAACTAGGCACTGCATCTCATGGCGGTTTTAAAAACGTTGTGGTCCGAAATCTTACAATTTACGATACATATCGTTCAGCAGTTGCAATTGAATCCGTTGATGGCGGGGTGCTTGAGAATATTGACATTCGAAACATTACTGCGAAAAATACAGGTAACGCAATCTTTATAAGGTTAGGTAAAAGAAATAAAGATGAAAGATTAAGCATCATTAAAGGAATACGAATTGCTGATCTGAAAGCTGAGATTCCACTACGTAAACCCGATTTAGGCTATCCTTTCGAAGGACCGCCTGATTACCTCCGATATCGTTATAATACTTCCTCAAAGAATCGTCCAGATCTGGGCTACCCATTTATTGGCCAGCCTACTTATCCTTATAATTTAATTCCAGCATCTATAGTTGGAATTCCCGGAGCATATATACAAGATATTACTTTAGAAAATATTGAGATAAATTATTACGGTGCTGGTGATAAAAAGATTGCTCAGATAGAATTGGATTCTCTTCAAAGAGTTCCAGAGAAAATTTCTGATTATCTGGAGTTTTCAATGTTTGGCGAATTACCTTCTTGGGCATTTTATGTGCGCCATACTGATGGAATAAAAATGAGAAATGTAAAACTGAGTTATAAAGAATTTGATTATAGACCAGCACTTGTTTTCGATGATGTAAAAAGTGTGGTGTTAGAAAAAGTTGAGATTTTAAGTGGTACAGAAACCCCGATAGTTTATTTGAACAACGTCGGTAAGAAGAAGTTTGCAAACCTTAAACTTCCGGTTGAAAATGAAAGCGCGATTAAAGAAAAAAAATAATCTGGAAAATAATTCATGAAAAGAATAATAATCAGCTTACTCTTTTGCTCTATGCTTATGGTTAATCCCAATTGTTTATTTGCAAAAAATAAAAGTAAAGCGGACTTGACTAAATACGTAAATCCCATGATTGGTACGGCCAAAACAACTACTATTGCCGGATTAAGTTTTGGTGGTGGTACTGAGCACAACGCGCAAGTGCAACCTTCGGTTACTGTCCCATTCGGAATGACAAATTGGACTGCGCAAACTCATAACTCCGAAAAAAAATGCTTGTCATCTTACTATTACAAAGATTCCGTCATTACCGGTTTTCGTGGTTCCCATTGGCTTAGCGGTTCTTGCACACAAGAATATGGGTCTATCGCAGTAATGCCAATTTCCGGAAAGTTAATCGTAAATCCTAAAAAACGAGGATCGGTTATCAGTCACAGTAAAGAAATTTCCTCACCTCATTATTATAAAGTAAGTCTCGATGATTATAAAATTGTTGCGGAAATTTCGGCAACAACTAGATGCGGCATCATGAAATTTACATTTGAAAAAGATGGAGAAGCCCATATTATTGTTGATCCAAACAGTGATGAAGGTGAAGGTTATGTTAAAATTATCCCGGAAAGAAATGAGATAGTCGGCTCAAATCCTGTAAGAAGAATTTATCAAGGCTGGGGAAAACTTGCCGGATTCTCCGGTCATTTTGTAATGAAGTTCGAAAAAGTCATTAACGATTATGGAGTTTATACAGAAAATGAAATTCTTCCAAAAAAAACTGAAATTAAGAATAAACCAGAATTAGGTGGCTTTATCTCGATGAATGTTAAGAAAGGAGAACAAGTAATAGTAAAAATCGGAACTTCATTTGTTAGTATAGAACAAGCCCGAAAAAATCTTGAAACAGAAATTCCGAATTATGATTTCAAAAATGTGGTTGCGAGTTTAAAACAAAACTGGAATGAATTACTTTCAAAAATTAAAGTTGAAGGGGAAAGCAAAGATGATAAGGTGAAATTTTATACTGCAATGTTTCATAGTTTTCAGCAGCCCCGAATTTATAATGATGTTGATGGTTCTTATCCCCGCTTTGATGGTAACGCCAGAACCGATACAGTGAAAAATGGAAATTACTACTGCGATTTTTCTATTTGGGATACTTACCGTGCGCTACATCCTTTATACAATCTAATAATTCCGGATATCCAAGCGGATATGATAAAGTCTTTGCTTACAATGGGCAAAGTTGGCGGCTGGTTCCCGATTTTTCCAAAGTGGAATAGCTACACTGCCGCAATGATTGGAGATCATGCAATTTCGCTGGTTGCAGAATCTTACATAAAAGGTGTTATTGATTTAACGGAAGAGGACTATAATTTACTGAAACATAACGCTATGGAATCTCCCGCAACTTATGAAGAATATGCAGATGGAAAGGGAAGGAGAGCATTAAAATCATATTTGAAATATGGATACATCCCTTTGGAAGATTCAGTTAAAGAAGCTTTCCATAAAAATGAACAAGTTTCCAGAACTCTAGAGTATGCTTACGATGATTATTCTTTAGCACAGATTGCAAAGAAAATGGGGAAGGAGGAGGATTATTATTATTTCTTAAAACGTTCTCAAAATTATCGTAACGTTTTCGATCCGATATTCAATAATATGAACGGCCGTTATGCAGACGGAACATTCTACAAAAATTTGGACAAAAAGCAGTTCGTTTCATTTATTACTGAAGGTACTCCGTGGCAATATAACTGGTATGTTCCTCATGATGTAAGTGGATTAATAGAATTAATGGGCGGAAGAAATAAGTTTAACGAAAATCTGGATGAATTCTTCGATACAAAACATTATTGGCATGGTAACGAACCGGGTCATCAAATCCCATATTTATATAATTATTCCGGTAAGGCATGGAAAACACAAAAAATTGTAGCTTCTACGATGAATGAAGAATATGGAGTAGGTCCGGGTGGTCTTAGTGGAAATGAAGATGCCGGACAAATGTCTGCTTGGTATGTATTTGGCGCACTCGGGTTTTATCCGGTCAGTCCATCATCCGGGGAATATCAAATTTGTGGTCCGAAATTCAAAAAAATCACGATTCTGCTGGGAAACAAAAAGGAATTGGTACTTAATGCAACTAACTATTCCAAAGAAAATATTTTCATTCAAAGTATGTACTTGAACAACAGAAAATATGAATCATACACTATAACTCAAAAAACTCTAATGGAAGGTGGAAATTTGAACTTTGAGTTGTCCTCTTTTCCTAATAAAATGGAATAGTTTGATAGATCATATGAATTTATTACAAGAGACAAGAAAATATAATGTTTAGATCAATACAAGAAGGATTTTTCCAACTTAGCTGGAGAGAGAGAATTCTTTACTTAGTGTTCTTGACCTTTTTTATCGGATATCTTACTACGCTTAAGCTTAGGCCATATCCGCTATCTTATGTTGTCAAGATTATCCCAATCTTAAGTTTGGCATTAATTGCTATTGGAAGTATTAAAGGGGCGATCGGGAAAATAGTCTTTGCGGGATTGATGTTTTCCGCAATTGGCGATTTATTTTTGGCATTTAGCGGAAAAGGGTTTTTTGTGATAGGGCTATCTTCTTTCGCAGCGGCGCATTTTATGTACATTCTTGTTTTTTTTAGAAAACCGGTCTTTCAAAGTCCAAGAGTTTATTTTGTATTTGCGTTCATTTTTTATGGCTTTACAATCTGGTCGTTTTTAACTCCGAACCTAAATAGTATGTTAATTCCGGTTACTTTTTACATATTGGCAATTACTACGATGGGGGTTTCTGCGGCATTGGGAAAAAATAACCATTGGATTGTATTACTCGGTGCTGTATTATTCATAATCTCAGATTCAGTTATTGCAGTCAATATGTTTCTAACAAAGGTCCAAAACTCAAGTTTTTGGATAATGCTCACCTATTTTCCGGCCCAATTCCTAATAACTTATGGGGTTTCCATTTCCAAAACTGATCCAAGCCGCATAGAGTTTAAAAAATAAATTAACATTTACTTAACTGTGTTTTTTGCTAAAAATCGCATAAAATCCCAAAATTTAACCTACGAACACGACTTTTGAACGTTCGGTCATGCAAAAATCAAGTGAGCGACATTATTTTTATTTTGTAGTTTCGAGGAAGGTTTGAACTCAATAAATCTCAGTGTTTCTGTTGATAACTCCAAGTGAAGATTTATAGAAAAAACAAGCAAAAAAAAGGTTGAGGCCATGATAATTAAAAAGTCTACTTCATTTCTCCAAAACTCTCTGAAGTTTTGCTTTTGGGGATTTCTGCTTTTACTTACACTTAACATCAATTTAACATTAGCACAGTCAAATCACGGACACATACAAGGCAAAGTGCTTGATAAAGCTACCAATGAAAGCTTGCCCGGTGCTAGTATTTATTTCTTGGGGACTGCTGTAGGAACTATGACCGACATTGAAGGCTCGTACAGAATTTCTAATGTTTCACCCGGCAGTTATGAACTAGTTATCTCCTACATTGGCTACAAAAGGGAAACAATAAAAGTTGTTATATCGGCAAATAAAACTACAAATCTAGATATAAAACTGGAAGCAGAACTTGTACAAGGAAAGGAAATTATAATTTCCGCACAATTACAAGGACAAGCTCAGGCTATCAATCAACAAGTTACTTCTGATCAAATAGTAAATGTTGTTTCCGAGCAAAAAATAAAAGAGCTGCCGGATGCTAACGCAGCAGAATCTGTTGGAAGACTTCCAGGCGTTGCAGTTCAGAGAGACGGTGGTGAAGCATCAAAGTTAATGATACGCGGACTAGATGCAAAGTTTACAAACGTAACCTTAAATGGAATCCAAATACCGGCTTCAAATTCCGATAACCGCGATGTTGATTTAAGTCTAATTTCACAAAGTACACTGTCAGGGATTGAGTTATATAAAGCTTTGACTCCTGATCAGGACGCCGATGCGATTGCCGGTGTGGTTAATCTTGTGACCGGGCAAGCTAAAGCCGGACAAAAAATAAAATTGAATCTG
>JBHEKZ010000340.1:0-4285 GCA_041859025.1 Melioribacteraceae bacterium
ACTCCGGTTGTGGCAATTTTACAATTTTTTGGGACTTCAATCTTCGCATTGTAATCGCCAAAATCAGAATAGTAGTTTTGATAAGGATGATATTGATTGCAAGTCCATTCACCATTTTCGAAAACTCCAACTTTAGGGAACCATTGAGAAATAAAATAGAAATTCCTTCCGCGTGCAGCACCAAATCTCCTAACAGAAATCGGAATTTTTAGAGAGTACTCAAAATAAAGATTGATACTATCTCCAGGATTTACCCATTTGTCTAAATCAATTCTAGCCACTGTGCTATCATTCGGATTTGGCATATCAGGTTGAACGATTTCCAATTCCTTTTCTATTCCTTCAATTTCGCACTTAGAGATTTCGAGATGAGTCTGATTTTGTGGCTTTAGAGAGAATGCTTTAGCAAACAATGTTTTGTTGCTGCTGTAAGCATTCGAATAGAGATGCAGCCAGACTTCCTTTGTCGAATTTTTTGTCTTGTTAATCCAAACAATGTTTTCTTTTACAAATAATTTTTTACGTTCAGCGCTAAAGACAACATCAAAAAAATAATTGGCTCTCCGTTCTACTTTAGCATACTCACTCTTCAGTATTCCATTTTTATAATAGCCTGAGGAATTAAATTCAAAATTTGCTGCTGGTTTTCTTTCTTCCTCGAGGAAAAACATCGCAGCAGAAAGAATCAGTAAAAGAGGTATAAATAAAAACTTTTTCATGATGATTAAAATTAATCTCAAATCTATTTTTAATCAACTTCTATATTTGAAATGAAATGCTTACTATAAACAAAAAAAGCGGCTGGGAAGGCCGCTCTTTTTTGTTGTTTTCTCTCTACTTACTTTATTTCTATTGTTTTTGGTTTAAGTCTATCATGCTTTGGAAGTTTTACGTTTAGTATACCATTCTCAAGTTTAGCATCAATCTTTGTTTCATCTACACTATCAGATATTTTGAATCTGCGGTAGTAGTTTCCAATTTCAGTCTCTTTGAGAACGTATTTGTGGTTCACATTTTGCTCGTAATCAATTCTACCCATTATTACGAGGTTACCCTCTTCCAGTTTAATTTTTACATCTTCTTTTTTTACACCGGGCATTTGAGCTGTGAGATAGTAATCATCTTTTGTTTCATAGATGTCAACTAACGGAGCAATCCATGATTCTTTTTCTAAAGGTTCATCCCAGCTTTTTTTATTTGTTACTTCTACTTGTTCTTTAACTTCAGACATTTTCGCCTCCATCTATTTATTAATCTTTACAAAATTATTTATCATCAACAACTTCGTAAGATGCATCTTGTACTTCGCGGTCATCTTTCTTTTGCTCTTGCGAAGCTGATTGCTGCTGTCCACCCGCTGCTTGACCTTCATGGAAATCCGGACCGGGCTGTGCGCCACCTTGAGCACCAGGCTGAGAGTACAGCTGCTGAGCAATTTCATTCCATACTTTAGAAAGACTTTCAGTTGCAGCTTTGATTGTTTCAGTATTGTTGGTCTTCAAAGCATCTTCAACTTTTTGAACTTCCGTTTCCAATCTGGTTTTTTGCTCGCTTGTAATCTTATCCTTCATCTCTTCCATTTGTTTCTTAGTCTGGAATACAAGATTATCGGCTTGATTTTTAACTTCTACTTCTTCTTTTTTCTTTTTGTCTTCTGCCGCATGTTCTTTAGCAGATTGTTTCATCTTTTCAACTTCTTCTTTGCTCAAACCGCTGGAAGAAGTGATACGAATGCTCTGTTCTTTACCACTAGCTTTATCTTTTGCAGCAACGTGTAGAATTCCATTCGCATCAATGTCGAAAGTAACTTCTACTTGAGGGATACCGCGAGGTGCTGGTGGAATTCCATCCAAGTGAAAACGGCCTAGAGTTCTGTTATCATGAGCCATGGGTCTTTCACCTTGAAGAATGTGAATTTCAACTGACGGCTGATTATCAGATGCAGTAGAGAATACTTCGCTCTTCTTTGTTGGAATCGTAGTGTTAGATGGAATCAATACGGTCATAACACTTCCGAGAGTTTCAATTCCAAGAGAAAGAGGAGTTACATCCAACAAGAGAACATCTTTTACGTCACCAGCTAAAACTCCGCCTTGAATTGATGCACCAATTGCAACTACTTCATCCGGATTAACCCCTTTGTGAGGTTCTCTTCCAAACACTTGCTTAACTAGTTCTTGTACTTTTGGAATTCTAGTAGAGCCGCCAACTAAAATTACCTCATCAATTTGTGAAGCTGTAACACCGGCGTCTTTAATAGCTCTTTCGCAAGGACCTTTTGTTCTTTCAAATAAATCATCTACCAATTGTTCGAACTTCGCACGGCTAATATTCAGATTCAAGTGTTTCGGACCTTCTTGAGTAGCTGTAATGAAAGGAAGGTTTACGTCCGTTTGAACTGATGATGACAGTTCAATTTTAGCTTTTTCCGCAGCTTCTTTTAAGCGCTGAAGGGCCATAGGATCTTTCCTAAGATCAATGCCTTCTTGTTTCTGAAATTCATCAGCTAAGTAGTCAATTAATCTCTGATCAAAGTCATCTCCGCCAAGGTGTGTATCACCGTTAGTAGATTTCACTTCGAAAACGCCTTCGCCCAACTGAAGAATAGAAATATCAAAAGTACCTCCACCAAGATCATAAACTGCAACAATCTGGTCTTTATGCTTTTTATCTAAACCGTAAGCCAATGCTGCAGCTGTTGGTTCATTAATAATTCTTCTCACTTGAAGACCGGCAATTTCACCAGCATCTTTTGTAGCTTGTCTTTGTGCGTCATTAAAATAAGCTGGGACAGTGATAACAGCTTCAGTTACTTCTTGACCAAGATAATCTTCAGCTGTCTTCTTCATCTTTTGAAGAACTAATGCAGAAATTTCTGGTGGTGAATAAAGACGGTCACCAATCTTTGCTCTAGCTGATCCATTATCGCCGGCAACAACTTCATACGGAACTTCCGAAATTTCTTTATCTACTTCGCTTCTAACACGTCCCATGAAACGTTTGATTGAATAAACAGTATTCTTAGGATTTGTTACAGCTTGTCTTTTAGCCGGTTGTCCAACAAGTCTTTCGCCGCTTTTTGTAAAAGCAACAACAGACGGGGTAGTTCTTCCACCTTCGCTGTTTGGAATTACAACCGGTTCGTTCCCTTCCATTACAGCAACGCACGAGTTAGTAGTCCCTAAATCGATTCCTATAATTTTTCCCATTTCCTTTTCCTTGTTAAATAAGTGAGAGAAAGGAGCTGAAGATTACTTCAGCTCTATTACTTTTTCGCTTTGTACTTTTGTTTCTAATTTCTTTAGAGTAATATTCAGAATACCGTTCTCGAATTTTGCTTCAACATTCTCTGAATCAACCTCTGATGGAAGAGTAAAACTTCTTTTGAATGAACCAAATACTCTTTCACTTCTGTAGAAATTTGTATCTTTTTGCTCAGATTCTTTTTTCTTTTCACCTTCAATCGTCAAAATGTTATCTTGCAAAGTGATTTTAATGTTCTCTTTCTTAACACCAGGGATTTCAGCAGCTACATTTATATGGCTCTTTTCCTCTGAAATATCGATTCTAGGTGAGAAAGAATCTGTTATATTGAATCCATGAGAAGAAAAATCGTCGAAATATCTTTGAATTCTATCATGGATTGTTTCAAACTCTCTGAGTGGTTCGAATTTGATGAGTGTCATTGTAACCTCCATTTAGTTATTGTTTTTGTTATAGTATTAACAAGGTAAGTGCCAAACTCATTTATAGCTATAACTCATTATTTTTAATATAGTTAGAGAGATCAATAGAAAAATTAACATTTTTGAAATAATGTCCGAAGAATGAACAATGTGCCGGTAGTACGGTTGATTCTGACATGATTTACGCCAAATTTTCCGGAGGATATGTGTTTAATATAGAAGAATTTGATATAAAGCTCGATACAGAAGTTATTGGTAGAAGCTTTATCTATTGTGATGAAGTTGACTCAACAAATTCATTATTGCTTAATAGTAGAGAATTTAATAACCACGGTACAGTAATTCTTGCCGAGCATCAAAAACATGGCCGTGGAAGGAAAAATAGAGAATGGTATAGCAATTCTGGACAAAACCTAACCTTTTCAATTCTACTAAAGGGTGAGTTTAATCAAGAACAAGTGAATTTAATAAATCTTGGTGCAGCAATTTCTGTAGCTCAAGCTTTGGAAAATTTATTTCAATTAAGTATTGAACTGAAATGGCCTAATGATGTTTTAATTCAAAAGAAAAAGGTTTGCGGAATACTGCTTGAGTCAACT
>JBHEKZ010000424.1:0-4774 GCA_041859025.1 Melioribacteraceae bacterium
GCATCAGTCAAAATACGCTAATGGAAATACTCGGAAAGAAAATATCGATAATTGGAGCTGTTAAAAGTGGAATTGCGGCTGCGCAGCTAGCAAAAAAACTTGGTGCGATTCCTTTCGTAAGTGATAGTAGTCCAAAAGAAAAATTAGCAAAGGCGCTCGAAGTTTTTGAAGCAGAAAACATCGCTTACGAATTTGGCGCTCATACAGATAAAGTTTTCGAATCTGATTTTATTGTTACTAGTCCAGGGGTCCCGACAGATTCTCCAGTTCTTTCTAAAGCGATTCAAAAGAGAATTAAGATATATAGTGAAGTAGAATTTGCATCATGGTTTTGCAAGGGTTCAGTAATATCAATTACTGGAACGAATGGGAAAACAACTACAACGGCGCTGATGAATCACACTTTGAACGAATGTGGGTTGAAGTGCTATTCTGCCGGAAATATTGGCAATCCTTTTTCCGAAATAGCTCTGGATGTTAAGCATGATGAATTTGTTGCTCTCGAAACATCAAGCTTTCAGCTCGATTTTACTGAACAGTTTAAGCCCCACTTTTCTATGATCTTGAATATTACTCCGGATCATATGGATAGATACGAAAATGATTTTAATAAGTATGTAGCCTCCAAAATGAAAGTTACTTCAAATCAAATTGAAGAAGATTTCTATATATACAATGCTGACGATTTGAATACGCTTTCAACGATGAAAAACAGCCGTGTTCAAAAACTCGGTTTCTCGGTTAAAAAAGAAATTCCTGTTGGAGCTTTCCATAAAAACGGCGACATGAATTTTGCTTGGTTTGGTAAAGTTTCAAAGGTTTGTTCATCTGATGATCTATTTATCAAAGGCGAACATAACATTGCAAATGCTCTGCCTGTTATGGCTATTGCCAAGTTGTTAAATATTCCTAATCAAAAACTTCGTGATGCGTTTGCATCCTTTAAGGGTGTTGAACATAGAATTGAATTTGTACGTGAGTTAAATGGAGTGGAATATTTCAATGACTCAAAAGCTACTAACATCGATTCTGTAGTTGTTGCTTTAAAAACTTTTACTAAACCAATCTACTTAATTCTTGGCGGCAAGGATAAAGGAAATAATTACGACGATATAAGTGATTTAGTAAAAGAGCGTGTAAAGAAAATTTATGCAATTGGAGTTTCTGCACAGAAGGTTGAAGATTATTTCGGTTCGTTTATTCCTACAGAAAAGAAAGAAAGTATGGAAGCTTGTGTTATTGCTGCCAACAAAGAAGCTGAAGCTGGTTCTGTCTTACTGCTTTCACCGGCATGCGCAAGTTTTGATATGTTTAACAATTTTGAACACAGAGGCGAAGTTTTTAAGGAAGCGGTGAATAAATTAAGCTGATGAATACCTGGGTAAAAATATTGATTCTCCTTGTCGTGTTCATGATTTCGCTTGGTGCAATTATGGTTTTCACAGCGAGCGGAACATACAGCATGATGAAGTTTAATTCGATCTACCATTTGTTTCAATCACATTTGTGGAAGATAGTTGCTGCTGTTGGCGGAATGGTTCTGTTTTCAAGAATCAAATATGAAAAGTATCGTGATGTTTCTAAGATAGCTTTATTTGCAATCATTGTTGTTCTAGTTCTAACATTTTTATTAGCGCCTAAGGTTAAAGGTGCTCAACGATGGATAAATCTCGGCTTCATTCAGTTCCAGCCATCGGAAGCTGCAAAAGTTATTTTGATTATGCATCTCTCTTTCATGCTTGAAAAAATGGGAGACAAGATTAAAGATTTTAAGAACGGTTTTATCTTTCCTCTAATTTGGATAGGTGTTGTTGGCGTTCTAGTTTTAATGCAGCCTAACGTAAGCACTAGTGTAATAATAGTTGTTACTTCGTTTGTTTTAATGTTCGTTGCCGGGGCTAGATGGAATCATATAGCTGGAATTGTGGCGAGTGCCGGATTAGCGCTTGGTGGAGCCGCAATGATTCTCAAACACTCGCGAGAAAGAATTCTTACTTATATCGATAGCCTTATCAATGGTACAGATATCAATATTCAAGTTAAGCAGGCAAAAATTGCTCTTGGCAGCGGCGGTTTGCTTGGCGTTGGACCCGGACACAGCAGACAAAGCGATTTATTCTTACCGGAATCCTACGGCGATTTTATTTTCTCTATACTTGGTGAAGAGTGGGGTTTGATTGGAACAATTGGAATCTTACTTCTCTACTTCGCATTATTCTTAGTTTGCATGGTAATAGCAAAGAAAGCACAAAATAAATTTGGACAATTACTTGTTCTTGGTTTAGGGTTCAACATTATCATAAGCGCATTTATTAATGCGGCTGTAGTAACCGGATTGCTTCCAACTACTGGAATAACATTACCGTTTATAAGTTTTGGAGGAACATCAATTATTCTTTTTGCAGTTTCGGTTGGAATAATAATTAATGTCGGGAGACAAACTGTTAGAACTGATGAGCTAAAAATTCAGCAAATATGAGTAAGAAGAGAACTCCATATCGTTTCATTTTTGCGGGCGGCGGAACCGGCGGTCATCTTTATCCAGCATTGGCGGTTGCACAAAAAATCAGAGAATTGAAGCCGGAAGCGGAAATATTATTTGTTGGAACGAAAGATAAAATTGAAGCACGTGTTGTTCCCGAACATGATTTCAATTTCAAAGCAATTTGGATTAGCGGTTTCGCACGTAAGTTCAATGTGAATAATGTTCTGTCCCCGGTTAAGATACTTGTATCGTTATTGCAATCGTTAGCAATAAATCTAGGTTTTAAGCCTAGAGTTGCTATTGGAAGCGGGGCATATGTTTCCGGACCGGTTGTTTGGATGGCTTCATTGATTGGCTCAAAAGTTATGCTGCTTGAACAGAACAGTTATCCGGGAGTAACAAACAGATTGCTGGAAAAGAAAGCGACTGAAATACATATCACTTTTGAGGAATCGAAAAAATATTTCAGAGAACAAGAAAAGCTAAAAGTTACCGGGAACCCGATTAGAATTAATTTGAAACTCATTAACAAAGTAGAGGCGATGAGCACTTTCGGACTTCATGTTTCCAAGAAAACACTTTTAGTTATTGGCGGAAGCGGAGGAGCTAAATCGCTTAATCATGCAGTTGCAAACAGTTTGGAAAAATTAAAAGAAAAAGGAATACAAGTTCTCTGGCAAACCGGAAAAGTTTATTACAACGAGTTCAGAAGATATAATGATGAAGATGTTAAGGTGATGGAGTATATAAGTGATATGAGCGCGGCATATTCTGCTTGCGATTTGGTTTTGGCGCGCGCCGGCGCAACAACTATTGCCGAAGTATCGCTATTGAGTTTGCCAGTAATTTTTGTCCCTTCAGCTAATGTTGCGGCGGATCATCAGTACAAAAATGCCAAAGCTATTCTTGATGCTAACGCCGCTGAGTTAATTGCTGACAAGAATGTTGAGAGCGAATTGTTTACAAAAGTATCAGACTTAATGTTTGATGAAGGAAGAAAAAATTCACTTAAGAAAAATATAGTTGGGTTTGCAAAACCAAACGCAGCTTTAGATATAGCAACAAGAGCAATTCAATTAGCGGAAACTTTATGATAGATAATTCTAAAAATATGGTTATAGAGGTTTTCCTAAATCAATTGGTATTTCAAAATTCAGTTTTTTCTTCAACACTTAGTGTGATGTTAAAATACTATCTCTATTTACTGATTGGAGTTTCTACTGTAGCCGCGTCTATTACAATTTTGCACTTAGAAAAAATGTTGGTGATATAATTATGATGATGAAAACTGTAAAAAATGTTCACTTCGTCGGCATAGGCGGAATAGGGATGAGCGGCATCGCTGAAATATTGTTGAGTCAAGGCTTTACAATAACCGGATCCGATTTAACCAAAACTGAAGTAACGGAAAGATTGGAAAGTCTCGGAATTAAAGTCTACGAAGGACATTCACCGGAAAATTTGGTTGAGGCGGATGTTGTCGTTTTTTCTTCGGCAGTAAATCTAGAGAATCCCGAAGTGAAGGCCGCAATTGAAAGAAAAATACCGGTAATTAAACGCGCTGAGATGTTGGCAGAATGTATGCGTATGAAATATGGAATTGGAATTGCCGGCACACATGGAAAAACTACTACCACATCAATGGTTGGCTTGGTTTTAACGGAAGCCAAGATTGATCCTACTATTATTGTAGGTGGAAAATTAAGTAGTCTAGGCGGAACCAATGCTCGTTTAGGCAACAGCGATTATATAGTTGTAGAAGCTGATGAATTCGACAGAACATTTTTGAAACTTACTCCGACAATTGCAGCCATAACAACATTAGAGAAAGAACATTTAGATACATACAAAGACTTAGATGATATTAAAGCGGCGTTTGTAGAGTTTGCTAACAAAGTCCCTTTTTTCGGTTTTGTTGTGTTGTGTTTAGATGAACCGGCTCTGCAAGATATCATTCCGCAGATAACCAGAAAGATTTTTACATATGGAGTTTCTCCTCAAGCGGATGTTCGTGCAACAAATATTACTCACTCGGAAAATCATTCTGAATATACAGTTGTGTATAAAGGAGAAGAACTAGGACGAATTAGATTAAACATTCCCGGTATGCACAACATAAAGAACTCTCTTGTAGCGGTAGCAATAGCTAAAGAAATGGGAGTAGATTTTGAAACAATTCAAAAATCACTCGGCAAGTTTGCCGGTGTTTACCGCCGCTTCGAAACAAAGTATGATAAAGATGTAATGGTTATTGATGATTACGGCCATCACCCGACAGAAATAAATGTA
>JBHEKZ010000487.1:0-2602 GCA_041859025.1 Melioribacteraceae bacterium
TCCATCTACAAGAACTAGGTTTTGGTTACTGGCACCGCCTCTCACATAATACTTTGCTGAGACGTCTCCCGTAGACTGCACACCGGGCATATACTGAATGCTTCGGAACACGTCAGTCTCTACACCCTTCGGCATCAATTCCAGTTCGCGAGCTGCAATTCTTTGCACACTAATTTTTGTCTCATTTTTGAATTCGTACCGCTCACCAACCTTTTCGATAGTCTGGAGTTGAATCCCTTTTGTTGAAAGAGCTATGTTGTAGTGAGATAGCTTGTCTTTAGAAACGCGTATACTAATAACTTTAGTTTGATACCCTACATAAGAAACAACTAGAGTATAAGTTTTGTTGGCCGGAACTGATGGGATAATTAAGTACCCTCTGGTATCTGTGTTTGCACCCTTATTCAACTCTTTAATGTAAGCACTTGCGTAAACCAGAACTTCGGAGGAAAGTGAATCTGTAACTAATCCGCGTAAAGTACCAGTGTCTTGGGCAAAAGAAGTATTCGCACTTAATAGTAAAAGGAAAAAGAGAGAAACAGTAATAATTTTACGCAAAGAATTACCTAATAATTAGTTGGAATTGTGATCAAATTTAATTTTTTCTATTCGAAATTTAAGTGCATTTTTTATGGCATCAAAAAATCATTCTTCTAAAGTTGAAATGTTTCCCGGATCTTGTCCAAGCGCTCTTGCTTTTAAAACTCTTCTCATAATTTTTCCTGATCTAGTTTTTGGTAATGAATCAACAATCTCAATATGCTCGGGTTTAGCAATTGGTCCTACTTCGTGACTAACGTGCTGGCGCAATTCTTCAACGAGCTGAGTGCTTTTTGAAATTCCGGATTTCAGAATAACATATGCATAAATTGCATTACCTTTTACTTCATGAGGCAGCCCGATTGCAGCAGCCTCTGCAACAAAACTATGACTAACCAGTGCGCTTTCAATTTCGGCTGTGCCTAATCTGTAACCGGAAACTTTGATTACATCATCAACTCTGCCTATGATCCAGTAATAGCCATCTTCATCTCTCCTAACACTATCGCCCGTCAAATATGCTCCTGGATATTTAATCCAATACTGATCAATATAGCGCTGCGGATCTTTCCAAACCGTTCTTATCATAGATGGCCAAGGATTTTTAATAATTAAGAATCCTTCTTCGTTTGCTTTAACTGAAATTCCATTTTCATCAACCACGTCCATTACAATTCCGGGGAATGGTTTTGTTCCGCTACCCGGCTTTAATGGTACACAAGGCAACGGAGTTATCATGAACATGCCGGTTTCAGTTTGCCACCATGTATCCATTATCGGGCATTTTTCTTTTCCAACAACTCTGTGATACCACTTCCAAGCTTCCGGATTTATTGGCTCTCCAACTGAACCAAGTAATCTCAATGATGAAAGATCATGTCGGTTAACCCACGACTCTCCAAAACGCATTAGGCCGCGTATTGCTGTCGGTGCAGTATAAAGAATGTTAATTCCATACTTCTCTATCATTGACCACCAGCGGTTTGGATACGGGAAGTTTGGCGCACCTTCATACATAAAAGATGTTGTTCCATTTAGGAATGGGCCATAAACAATATAGCTATGCCCGGTAATCCAACCCGGATCCGCCGCACACCAATATCTGTCTTCTTCCTGTATATCAAAAACATATTTAAGCGAAGTATAAGTACCAACCATGTAACCACCGTGAGTGTGGAGAATCGCTTTCGGCTTGCCGGTTGTTCCCGAAGTATAAAGAATGAAAAGAGGATCTTCCGCATCCATTTGTTCTAAAGAGCATTCGCGAGATGCTTGAGGCAGATTCATCAATTCGTGGTACCACATATCACGCCCGAATTCCATATTAACTTCAGCGCCGGTTCTCTTCACTACTACACAATGTTCAACAGTACCACACCGCTGAAGAGCTTCGTCGGCTATTTGTTTAAGCGGAACGACCTTTCCACGCTGGTAAGCGCCATCTGAAACTATTAGGACTTTTGAGTTGCTGTCCTCAATTCTTTCGGCTAAAGACTCCACAGAAAAACCGCCATACACAACCGAGTGAATTGCGCCAATTCTAGCACACGCTAGCATCGCTATTGCAATTTCCGGAATTCTTCCCATGTAAATTGTAACTCTATCCCCTTTTTTTACGCCAAGACTTTTCAGAACATTACCAAACTTACATGTCTCTCTATGAAGCGCAAAGTAGGACATGGTTTTCCCTTCTCCGTTTTCCCCTTCCCAAATTAAAGCAAGTTTGTTTCTACGGTATGTTTTAGTGTGAACGTCCAGGCAATTGTAGGCAATGTTGGTTTTGCCTCCCACGAACCATTTATAAAAAGGCTTTTCAGAATCATCTAAAACTTTATCCCACTTCTTAAACCAATGGAGTTCCTCTGCTCTTTCAGCCCAGAATGCCTCGTTATTATTTAGTGCATATTCATTTAATTTATCCCAATCTTTTATATGTGCTTTTACCAATGCTTCTTTTGATGGAAAATAAACTTCTCCGGAAAGATTTGTGTTACTCATTGTGTACCTCATTTCGTTATGATAATGTGGTTTATTTAATTTGAATTTAAGAGTTGTAGTCCGT
>JBHEKZ010000495.1:0-4161 GCA_041859025.1 Melioribacteraceae bacterium
ATTTATCATATTAATAATCATACTTTTAGAATAATCTATTACAGCGCCAAACCAAACAAAATATTTGGCACAACTGTTGGGCGGGTTCAGAAAACAAATCTGTTTTTATTGTTAATCCATATTTGGGAATATTTATGAACAAACTCTTTCTAATCCTCATACTCTGTTATACTACAATTTCAGCGCAAATTTATTTAGACTCTACTGCAACAGTTGATGCCCGTGTAAATGATCTTATTTCGCGAATGACAATCCAAGAAAAAATTGGTCAGATGATTCAAGTAGATAGAGGAAGTATTACCGGAAGTAAAAACGATATAGCTTCTTATGCAATCGGCTCGCTGCTTAGCGGCGGCGGATCGAGTCCTTCACAAAATAACCCAACCGCATGGGCAAATATGTATGATGACTTTCAATCATATGCGCTGAAAAGCAGATTGAAAATACCTATGATATACGGCATTGATGCTGTTCACGGCAACAACAACGTATTCGGCTCTACAATATTTCCTCACAACATTGGATTAGGGTGCACAAATAATGAAAAGCTGGTTAGAATGGCGGATAGTATAATTGCACTTGAAGTAGCCGCAACGGGAATCGACTGGACTTTTGCTCCCTGCATAGCGGTTGTTAAAAATGAACGCTGGGGCAGAACTTATGAGGGATTCGGTGAAACAACTGAATTAACAAAAGTAATGTCTAAAGCTTCTGTTCTCGGCTTTCAAGGAAGTACACCATTTGAGAAGGATAGAATTTTAGCTTGCGCCAAACATTATCTTGCAGATGGCGGAACTGCGGGTGGAGCTAATGAAGGAAATTCTATTATGACGGAAGAAGAATTAAGAAGAGTTCACCTGCCGGGATATATTGATGCTATTAACAGCGGTGTCGGCTCTGTTATGGCTTCTTACAGCAGCTGGAACGGAAACAAAATGCACGGGCATAAATATCTGCTTACAGATGTTTTAAAAACAGAACTGGGATTTAAAGGATTTATAGTTTCAGATTGGGCCGGAATTGATCAATTGCCGGGAAGTTTTAGAGAAGATGTGAAGCAGTCAATTAATGCCGGAATAGATATGGTTATGATTCCGGATAGATATCAATTATTTGCCTCTACCCTTTCTGAACTCAACGGAACCGGAGAAGTAAGCACAAGCAGAATTGATGATGCAGTAAAAAGAATTTTGAGAAAGAAGTTTGAATTAGGTTTATTCGAGAGACCATATACAAATAGAGCTTTACTCCCGCTCGTCGGTTCGAATGCTCATAGAGAAATTGCAAGACAATGCGTGCGCGAATCTCTTGTTATGTTAATGAAGAAGGATGGAATTCTCCCACTTAAAAAATCGGGACAAAAAATACTAGTAGCGGGCAAAAACGGAAATGATATCGGCTCTCAATGTGGCGGATGGACAATATCCTGGCAAGGAAGTACGGGAAATATTACTACCGGTACAACAATTTTTGATGCAATTAAGAATGGAGCCGGAGCTGCAAATGTAACTTACGACAGATACGCTTCCAATACATCAAATTATAACATTGCAGTTGTTGTAGTTGGAGAAACTCCGTATGCAGAAAGCAGCGGAGACAGAACAGATTTGAGTTTGGATCAGGAAGACATAACTACAATCAGAAAAGTTAAACAAGCTGGATTAAAAACTATAGTGGTTATAGTAAGCGGCAGACCGATGATAATTAATTCAATTATTCCTTATAGCGACGCAATAATAGCAGCATGGCTGCCGGGAACAGAAGGAAGCGGAGTTGCGGATATATTATTCGGAGACTATCAGCCTAAAGGAACGTTATCGCATACTTGGCCAAAATCAATGGATCAAATACCAATAAATTTTGGAGACACTAATTACGATCCCCTTTTCAAACTAGGTTACGGAATTTTATCCTCTGCAGATTCGGCAATAGGTTCTGCGCCGGATTATTACTCTTCACTCACAATTGCGGATGGCTCTACTTTAGATATAGCATTCACAAAACCAATGAATTCTCCAGTAGGAATGGAATCAAGTTTTGTTGTTAAGATTAACAATTCGACCGTTACTGTCACATCTGCAAAATTAAATTCAACCGATTCAAAAAACATTACACTCACTATCTCAAAATCAGTAACTGCCGGAGATAAAGTAACAATTCAATATAATGGAAGTAGTCTTAAGTCTGCAGATGGAGGAATGTTAAAGCCATTTGGTCCGGTAGAAGTTTACAACCTTTCTCAAAGTACAAAGACATTTGGAATTCCGGGAAAAATTCAAGCTGAAGATTTTATAAGCATGTTCGGAGTACAGACAGAAGCAACAACGGATGCCGGCGGAGGACTTAATGTTGGATATATTGAAAACGGCGATTGGATGGAATATCCGGTAAGTATAAGCACAAGCGGTATATATTCAACACAGTTTAGAGTTGCCGCTCAGTCGGCCTCCGGCAGAATTACATTGAAACAGGATAATCAAGCAATAGGTTACGTTGATCTTCCGATAACCGGTGCATGGCAAAATTGGCAAACCGCAAATATGCTTTGCGAGTTTACAAAGGGAGAACATTCTTTACGTGTTGAAGCAACAAAAGGCGGATTCAATCTGAACTGGATCAGTTTTGATTTGTTTACTGATGTAAATAATGAGGAGATTCCAAGTGAATTTCAACTTTACCAAAACTTTCCTAATCCTTTTAATCCTGTAACCACTATCAGCTATCAAATTCCCTTTTCCTCCAAAGTAACGCTAAAAATATTTGATGCACTTGGAAGAGAAATAACCGAACCGGTTAATGAAGTTCAATCAGCCGGAAAACATGATATCAAATTTGACGGAAGTAAACTTTCAAGCGGGATTTACTTTTATCAGCTAAGAGCCGGGAATATAGTAGAGACAAAGAAATTTACGCTAATGAAATGATGAATCCTCTTAATGTTGAAGAGACGCTTCTAAAGCGTCTCTTCAATGCGTAACCTGATCAGTCCCCTATTTCATTTTTTCTCAAACCAACTGTATAATGATGGAACAAGAAAGAGAGTCAGCAAAGTAGATGTAATCAATCCGCCGACTACAACAGTAGCAAGAGGTTTTTGAATTTCCGAACCGGCGCCGGCGGCGTATAGCATTGGAATCAAACTGAATATTGCTATTGAAGCCGTCATTAGAACTGGTCTTAATCTGTCAACACTTCCTTTAATAATTGCGTCTTGAAGTTCAAGTCCTTCCTCATTATGCAGCTGCGCTATGTGAGAAACAAGAACAACACCGTTGAGTACCGCCACTCCAAATAAAACGATAAATCCAATTGAAGCCGGAACCGAGAGATACAATCCGGAAATCAATAAAGAATAAACACCACCAATCATTGCAAACGGTAGAATCATTAACACCAGCATAGAAAGTCTTACCGATTTAAAAGTAATAAATAGAAGCAAGAATATTAAAGCAGTTGCAACGGGCCAGATAATTAACAGCTTATTCATTGCTCTCTGCTGGTTTTCAAACTGTCCTCCCCACGTTATGTAATAACCGGCGGGAAGATTCACATTTTCTTTAATCTTCTGTTTAGCTTCAGAAACAAAACTTCCGATATCTCTCCCGCTGATATTCAGCTCAATACCAATTCTTCTTAAACCATCTTCTCTAGTTACCTGTACCGGGCCTTCAGTCAAAGAAATTTTAGCTAATTGCCCCAATGGAATATTTGAGCCATTAGTAACAGGAACAAGAATGTTTTCGATAGTCTCAACAGAATTTCTTTTTGACTCCGGAAGTCTAACAGTAATATCATAGTTTCGGTTTTCCTCATAAAATTTTGAAGCGGTTTTTCCCGCAATTGCAATTTCAATTAAGTTTTGTACATCACTTATGTTAATTCCATAACGAGCAATTTTCGCTCTGTCAATTTCAATTGTAAGGTAAGGCTGCCCGGAAATCTTTTCAGTAATGAGATCTGTACTGCCTTCAATTTTTGACAGCACACGGGCAATTTCATCAGCTTTATTTTTGAGAGCTTCAATATTTTCCCCAAATAGTTTTAGAATAAGCTGTGCTCTTGTGCCGGCTACCAACTCATCTATGCGGCATTGTATTGGCTGACTAAACCCAAAACCGATTCCGGGAATTGATTCAATAGATTCTCTCATTTTATCTGTGA
>JBHEKZ010000139.1:0-5452 GCA_041859025.1 Melioribacteraceae bacterium
ACACAAAAATTAACGTTTTGGAATGCGGAAATCAAAAAGTTAATTTTGGTACAACTCAACCAGATATTATGATTACTGAAAATTCTTGGAAAAAAAATCTATACGCACTGTTTATCAGCAAGTTTTTTTACAGAGCCGGAACAAGAAGCATTATTCCATTCCTTCCTCTTTTTGTAAATGAACTGGGAATCCAAAATGTTGACTCAACTTCACTTTGGACCGGATGGATTTTTGCTGCTTCATTCATCGTTTCATTTTTAACAACTCCAATTTGGGGAAGTATCGGCGATAAATATGGAAGAAAGCTTACTACACTTCTAGCTCTAGCCGGATTTGTTGCGGCGCAATTTTCAATGAGCTTAGCTTCATCATTAACAACATTGCTTATTGCGGCTTCTCTCCAAGAATTATTTGGCGGTGCTTATCCAGCAGCTGTTTCGCTAGCAGCTGCAAATTCGCCAAAAGAGAGAACTGCCGATGCGTTAAGCTACCTTCAATTAGCTAATGCTCTCGGAAATATTGCCGGTCCGGTGATGGGAGGAATACTAGCTGATATTTTCGGATTTAGATCTGTCTTTGCAATTGTTGCGGTTTTAGTATCTATTACTTCAATTCCAATCATATTTTTTGTGAAAGAAGAAACAATCGTTAAGACTGCAAAACTATACTCCATTTGGGATAACCTAAAATACTTTACTGCTAAAAAAAGATTGGTAGGCTGCGGAATGTTGTTGTTGGCTTACACTTTAAGCGTAACCATGATGAGACCAAATTTCACATTATATATTCAGAATATTTTTAGCGGGATTTCCAAACCTTCGACTGCAGCCGGAATATTATTGGGTTTATTTGGTGCAGCCGGTGCCGTTTCAGTTGCTTTGCTTCCTTTGATTGGGAGAGCAATTTCTTCAAAAATAAAATTGCTTGGCTCTCTCACTATCTCTGCTTTAATGTTTCTGTCTCTAACTTGGTTCAAAGATATTTATTCGTTCGCGCTGGTTTTGGTAATACTTGGTTTTGCACTTGGAGTAGTATTACCGCTGATTTATTCTCTAATGAGTGATGAAACTGAGCAAAGCCGAAAAGCCGGCATTCTGGGAATTGGGTCCAGTTTCCAAATGGCTGGCAATCTAGTTGGTCCGCTAGCGGCGGGATACATCGTAACTCTTTTCGGTCTACATTTTTCTTTTATCGTAAGCGGGATTATCTTAGCCTTTGTAATTCTCTTCTACTTTTTTTTGGATCGAGCATGATCAAGCAGTTAGTAAAAAAAATTATTAAGAATGAAAGCACACAAGATTCGCTGCGCTTAATCTACAACAGCACAAAAACTTTGTCTGGCGATTTGCTTCATGATGAAACTAAATTCAGATCGAAGGGCTTACCGGATGGCTTTCCCTATCCTCCGTCAAAGCTGATATTTACAATAATTGCAATTCCCTGGGTTAGCGAGTTTTACAAATCCGGTAAAATTATTTTTGATGATATGAGCGCCATGCTTGCCAAACATAAAATCACTTTGACTGATGGGGCAAATATTTTGGATTTTGGCTGTGGATGCGGAAGAATAATTCGTCACTTCGCTTCCCAGAAAAAGTATCATCTATTCGGATCAGATCTAAATCCGGATTTAATTTCTTGGTGCGATAAAAATTTAGCCTTTGGGAAATTTTCCACAAATAATTTAGTACCGCCTCTTAATTATGAAGACGATTTTTTCGATTTGATTTATGCTCGCTCCGTATTTACTCATCTTGGTAAAGAGCTCCAGTTTGAGTGGATTAATGAACTGAAACGAATTTTGAAACCTGGCGGACTTCTTTATTTTACTACACACGGGAATACAACCATCACTCCGCTCAGCAAAGCCGAACAAGACAAATATAAAAATGATGAAATAGTTCTTCATAATTCGTTTGGTGAAGGAGACAATAAATACAGCAGTTATCAATCATTCAAGTGGACAACCCAAAATCTATTGGATGGCTTTGAATTAGCCGGCTATCAAGAAGGAAGCTCGAATCCGCATCTGCGGCAGGACGTTTATTTATTTAAGAAACAATAGGAGTTTGAGATGAAAAAAATATTTGTTTTAGTTTTACTAACAGCAGTTTTTGTCAGCACCTCTTTCTCTCAGCAAGATAAATCATCTCAGGGTTTTGGAGATTCTTTCAATTTTCTTTTGGGAAATTGGGTTGGAGAAGGTAATGGACAACCGGGTCAAGGTAATGGCGGATTCAGTTTAGCATTCGAACTTGATAAAAATATATTAGTTAGAAAGAGCCAAACGGATTTTCCGGCAGCAAACGGAAGACCAGCATTTAAACATGAAGACCTAATGATTATTTATCCTTCCGCTAACAATTCATTCCAAGCAATTTATTTTGACAACGAAAAGCATATAATTAATTATTCTGTTACAACTGATAAGGACAAGATAGTTTTAGTTAGTGAAATGTCTGCTACAACTCCAAGATTCCGCTTAACATATTCTTTGATTAGCGAAGAGAAAGTTCTGATAACCTTTGAAATTGCAATGCCTAACAATCCAGAAAGTTTCTCGAAATACTTAGAAGGAACTGCTTTTAAGTCAAAATAATTTGCGTTTTGAACGATGCATTTATTTCAGATTAGTCTTTGGCACAAATGAAAGGATAGATGGTATTTTAGGAAATATTTATCTACTGAAGTTTCTTACTGCATTAGTTATATTTTAGCAACAAAAAAGTTGGCGTTTCAGAATGCTGACATTATCGCAAATATTCTCACCATGTTTTAAGTTCTCATCAAAACTATTCTGGAGTATTCCATGAAAACATTAAAAGCATTATCTATAGTTTTCATTGTGTTCGGCTATTCGGAATTCTTCGCTCAGACTGAAATTGATTATTCCGATCCCAAGGAAGTTGCCGAAAAATTTTTAGATTTCTATTTCAAGGGTCAATGGTTTGATGCTGCAAAATATTGCGGAGCTGAAGATTGTCAAAAGCAAATCGAAATTATGATGCAAAAGATGGCTCTCGATGACGTAACAATGGAAGAAGGAAAATGCAAAGCTGTGGTAGACAGTGTTGTTACAGATGCTTCCAAAACAAAAGGTATCATTTATTTTACTAAGACTTGTACCGGCGTAGAAAAACCGGAAAAGAAAAAACTTAATTGCATCAAGATATCAGAGAAGTGGCTAGTCGACTATGTTTTCAAACGTGACAAGTATCTATAAAATGAAGCACGGGCTTAAATTAGTCTTGTTGATTGTAGCTTTGTCATTAATAGTTTTCTTTAGCTGTAAAGATGAAATAACGTATTCGGAAGTGCGCGCCAATATTTTTCAGGATGGGAAGTGCCGTGGATCAGCTTTATCAAAAAGCAGTGCGGCGGATTCTTGTTTTAGTTATGCATTCTCCTGCAATCTTTCTATTGATTTTTGTGTAATTGGCAACTGCTGCCCCGATTCAAATAGGTTTACAAGTAGTTACTCGGTTACCGATAGTGAAATTGTTATTAGGATTAAAGACACTGCGCCAAATCTTTGCAAGTGTATATGCAAGTATATGATACATGCAGAAATTGCAGAACTAAGAAATGACTGGTATACCATAAAGTGCATACAAGAATTCGAAGATCACAATGAGCAACTCTACTTAAAAACTATTAATCGGGAATAAGCCCGTAGAAAGAACTAGTACTTATGAAAAAATTTCAATTTGAACACAACAGCGAACCCTTGCTTTCTTCACAATTGTATGCGAAGCGGATCTTTAACCATTTTTCTTTCGGTTTTATAATTATTATTTCATCTTTATTAAGTGGCATAATCGGTTACCATTTTCTAGAAGGAATTAACTGGGTTGACTCACTATTAAACGCATCAATGATTCTCGGAGGAATGGGACCGGTTACAGAATTAAAAACGGACGCCGGAAAAATATTTGCATCATTCTATGCGCTTTTTTCCGGGATAGTTTTTTTGGTAACAGTTGGAATAATATTTGCGCCTATAGTGCACCGCTTCTTGCATAAACTTCATTTAGAGAAAAAACAAGCTAACAATTAGTTGGCTTGTTTAGTATTCGGGAACTATTTAGATTCGCTTCGCCTTTAATCATATAAACAAACAGCTAATGAAAAACTACTCCATTCTTATTTTTATTCTTTTTATGAGTTGGCAAGTGAATCATTCACTCGCCCAAAATGCAGAATCATCAATTAGCGGATTTATTTATGATAAAGCTTCCGGTGAAGGGTTAATAGGAGCCAATGTTTATATAAAATCACTCAATAGAGGCTCGGTTACAAACATAACAGGGTACTATGTTATTCCCAAAATCCCTTCCGGAAATTATGAACTAAGAATAAGCTACGTCGGATATAAATCATTAACCGCTAATGTTTCCGTTAAGAGTGGAGAAGAAAAAGCATTTAATGTAAGACTTGAATTGGAAGATATACAAGGTGACGAAATTGTAATACGGGCCGATTCTACAAGAGTTATTGATAAACTTTTTAACAAACCGGTATCAAAAATTGATTTATCGCCGGCACAAATTGCCAAAGTTCCGCGTGTTATCGAAGCCGACCTTTTACGCACACTCCAAACATTGCCTGGAATTGTTCCCCTTTCCGATTTTTCTTCTGCAATTTATGTCCGCGGTGGAACTCCCGATCAAAATTTGTTTATGGTGGATGGCACCGACGTTTACAATCCGGAACACGCATTTGGTTTGTTCTCTACTTTTAATACCGAAGCAATAAAAAAAGTAGAAGTCTACAAAGGTGGTTTTGGCGCAGAGTATGGAGGAAGGCTTTCATCAGTTATCAACATTACTAACAAAGATGGAAACAGAAACAATTTTGAGGGACAGGCTCAAATGAGTTTACTTTCGCTGAGCACAACGCTTTCCGGTCCGATTGGCGATATTGGTTCAATTTCCGGCTCAATCCGGCGTACTTATTTTGATCAGACTTTGGCTAAATGGGTGGACGAACTTCCGGATTATTATTTCATTGATGGAAACTTCAAAGCATATTTTGATTTAAGTCAATCGAACAAACTTAGCGTTAGTTTCTTCGGAAGCAATGACGATTTAAATTTTCTGCTTGACAAAAAACGCCCCGAATCGCTCGGCTTTGATTATGTATGGGGAAATCTAACCGGAAGCATTAACTGGCGTACTATTTTTTCACCTAATCTATTTGGAAATTTTTGGATAACGGCTAGCAAATTCAGATCCGATTTTAACTTTAGTGCTGTTGAAGTTAAAGAGATGAACGAAATAAACGATCTTACTATAAAAGGAGCAATCGAATACTTCTATAGTGACAACTTGAATTTCAAATTTGGCTTCGAGCAAAAAAATGTTTACGGCGGATTGAAGCAAGATTTTCCGAGCGGGAAAGTTGATGTAATGAGAACAATAAAGTTATATTCGGTATACGGATCTACTAGCTG
>JBHEKZ010000192.1:0-3654 GCA_041859025.1 Melioribacteraceae bacterium
AATCCCTAAGTTCCTTGTAATTACGCCAACCCCAATAGAATGTGCCCAGAGATCAACCGGACGTAATCCACGAACATTTTTATCCTTTGAAAAAATTTTCATTATAGAAAGGGCAAACACAATATTTTTAACTTCATTGCGCCCCAAATACATAAGCGCTTGCGAAATTGAATCAATTTTTCCATGCAAACCGTACAAGGGCGAGTTGGCAACTTTCAAAACTTTAAACGCAGAGGATTGATCCGAAGATATGATCTTTGCAATTTTATCATTAGTTGCCAACGGATCTTCCATCGCCTCGGAAATCTGGGAATAAATTGTAGGTAGTGTTGGTAAGTTATTAATAGAGCTTTTTATTCTGTCGCTAAAATCCATGATCTTCCAACTATTGTTTAGGCTTCGAAATTATTTGTATGGCAAGATTGAACAAGTCCGATTCATGATCACTCATTGGTGTCCAGTTCATTCTCCTTTTGAGAATGGTCATCGTTTCAAAATCCAAAGCTTTGGTCATATCAGCGGGTACAACTGTTTCTTCCGTTTTTATAATAACCGAACGAATTCCCCAAGTCTTAAAAAGCTTAATATGGTTTTCCATCAAAACAGTACCTGCAGGTAGAAGCATTTGTCCGTAATGATTTAATACCGGTTCGGCCAGTTCCATTCCCACAGCTAAGTCTTCGTTATTTAGTGTTTTAGCAGCCATTAGTTCCCTATTTATACCATATTATTATCTATCTTTTTATTCAAAACTTTAGGTTCTTTGTTCCGCTTATTATTAGAAATAATAACGACTGTTTTAATAACTCCCATTTTAACATAGTTATTATTACCCGGAGGATTTAATCCTGTAATTAATCTTTACGGCAAGCAATCAGAGTTCAGTTTCAATTGTAAACTGCTTATGCTATATTCGCACAAGATTTGTAAGAATTGAAAAGTTAGGAGTGTGGAATTGCCGATTTCAAAACGTGTTAGTAAGATTGGCTTATCGCCAACCATGAAGGTAGCCGCAGAAGCAAAAGAAATGCAGATGCGCGGTGAAAATGTAATTGATTTAACTGTTGGTGAGCCCGATTTTCCAACACCGCAAAACATAAAAAAAGCCGCTATTAATGCTATAAACAATGATTTTACCAAATACACTAACAACGTCGGCATCATTGAACTTCGGGAAGCAATTGCCGCCAAGCTAAAGAACGACAACGGACTTTTTTATTCGGCAAACGAGATTATAGTTTCTGCCGGCGCAAAACAGAGTATTTATAACGCAATTCAGGCATTGGTTTGTGTTGATGATGAAGTAATCGTTTCATCTCCATATTATGTTTCTTATCCGGAAATGGTTTCGCTTGCGCATGGCAAAACTGTTGTAATTCCAACAAATGAACATTCCGGCTTCAAGATTTCTCCTAAACAGCTTAAAGAAGCAATTACTGAAAAAACAAAGCTGTTGATCCTTTGTAATCCATGTAATCCAACCGGTACGGCCTATACCAAAGAAGAACTTGAAAAACTTGTTGAAGTGATTGATGGAACTAGGATTTATATTCTTTCCGATGAGATTTATGAAAAAGTTATTTATGATAACTTCAAATTCTTTAGTGTTGCCGCTATAAATGAAAAGGTAAAGAATAAAACTGTGACAATTAACGGACACTCAAAAGCATATTCTATGACCGGCTGGCGTTTAGGATATGCGGCGGGACCTCAAGAGATTATCAGCGCTATGAGTAAGTATCAAAGCCACAGCACCGGAAACGCTTCATCCATTTCTCAAGCGGCAGCTCTTGAAGCACTTATCGGCCAGCAAGATTCTGTTGAAACGGCGCGGCAAGAATTTGAGAGACGTAGAAATTTTCTTTATGAAGCACTTACTTCAATAAATGGTGTAACTTGCTATAAACCGGAAGGAGCATTTTATCTCTTTCCAAACATTTCTTCATTCTTCAACAAATCCGCTGATGTTCTGAAAATCAACAACTCGTTTGATATGTCAATGTATTTGCTCTATAAAGCAAAAGTTGCAACCGTACCCGGAAGCGCTTTCGGCTCAGAAGGTTATATACGGATTTCATACTCAACCTCAATGGAAAAGTTGGTTGAGGGAGCTGAAAGAATTAAGAACGCATTGTCTCAACTCTCATAAAATATCTTATGGAAATAATGAAACATTCAAAATTGATTATTCTTCTTTGCGTTGGGCTTCATTTTATGAACACTTTCGCTCAAAATAAAATTGTAAATCTATGGAACGAGCGTATACCCGGCTCTATAGCCAACGAAAAGTATGTTGAAGAAAATTTGGTCATAGAAAATGGGGCCGTCAGAGTTCAAAAAGTTACTAACCCAACTTTAAGTGTTTATTTGCCGGCAAAAGAAAAAGTCAACGGAAGCGGAATTGTTATTTGTCCCGGCGGCGGATACGCCCGCCTTGCATTCGATCACGAAGGAATTCAAATAGCCAAATGGTTTAATAGTCTTGGTGTTACAGCATTTATTCTCAAGTACCGGTTGCCGAATGATACGATTATGGAAAATAAAAGTGTCGGCCCGCTGCAAGATGTACAGGAAGCAATCCGTTACGTAAGAAGAAATTGCTCACAATGGAATTTAAACCCATTAAAAATTGGAGTAATAGGTTTTTCTGCCGGAGGACATCTGGCCGCAACTGCTTCTACGCTATTTGCAAATAAGGTTTACAATTCGGATTCAACCAGTGCGCGACCAAATTTTTCAATTCTAATTTATC
Source organism: Melioribacteraceae bacterium (assembly GCA_041859025.1). Taxonomy (GTDB): domain Bacteria; phylum Bacteroidota; class Ignavibacteria; order Ignavibacteriales; family Melioribacteraceae; genus Stygiobacter. The sequence continues at coordinate 2,753 of JBHEKZ010000192.1, forward strand.
CTGTAATTTCAATGAATTCAGAAATTACACATGCGGGATCCAGACAAAATCTTTTAGGACTGAAACCGACTCAAAACCTGGTTGATCAATTTTCTGCCGAGAAGCAAGTAAGCCCTTCTACTCCCCCAACATTTCTTGTTCATTCTCAAGATGATAAAACAGTTCCTGTGCAAAACAGTGTAAACTATTTTCTTGCCTTAAAAAAAAATAACGTCCCGTCAGAACTACATATATTTGAAAAAGGGGGACACGGTTATGGAATGGGAAAGGAAAAAGGAACAGAAAGCCAATGGACCGATATGTGTAAACAATGGCTGCTGCAAAGAGGGTTTTTAAATCTTTAGCTGATCAGATAAGATTCGATTGCTTTATATACTTTATCAATTGGCATTTTCTCCCCGGTCCATAATTCGTAAGATTTTGCACCTTGCTCTACAAACATCTTTAGTCCGGTAATTATTGTTGCGCCTTGAGATTCTGCTAATCTTAGCAATTTTGTTTTTACCGGATTGTAGACTACATCGAAAACTATTTGTCCTTTCATAAACGATTCTTTGATTTCGGTAGCAGAATCGTCAACGTTAGGGTACATTCCCATTGAAGTTGTATTGATAATCAATTTCGAATCGCGAAATGTTTCAACTAAATCCGGCGGGGCTAATGGCAAAGATTTCATTTCTGTATAAAGCATTTTGGCAGTAAAATATTCTTTAAGCGATTCAGCAATTTGTTCAGTTCTATTGATAATCGTAATATGTCCAACTTTGAAAGTACGTATTAGCGCATAGATAACACTTCTTGCGGCGCCACCGGCACCAATTACAGAAACTTTAGCTCCGGTGAGTTCTTCTTTATGTGGCATTAATGATTCGATGATTCCGAAAACATCCGTATTGTAACCA
>JBHEKZ010000385.1:0-2612 GCA_041859025.1 Melioribacteraceae bacterium
ATCTGCGCTTTCCCCAATTTATTTCCCTTTTTGTTTTTTGGTTTTTGCTTCGATGATCAATTCGGCTAAATCGCGCAGAGCTCCGTTTCCGCCTTTATTTTCAACAATTATATCAGCAACTGCTTTAGCAAATTTGGTTGCATCGCTAGGACAAGAACTTAAACCAACCCGCTTCATAATTTCAACATCGATAGTGTCATCGCCCATGTAGGCAACTTCTTCTTCTTTTAAATTTTTTCTAATAAGAGTTTCATCCAGCGCTTTTTCTTTTTCCATTACGCCCATATGAAGTTCTGTAATTTTGAGTTTAGCGGCTCTGCTTCTAACAATGTTTGTGTTTTCACGAGTCATAATGCCGGTTTCAACATCAGCGAGCTTGCGTAATCTTTCAATTCCCATTCCATCTCTTATTGAATAGCGTTTTAATTCTTCACCATTAGCAGAATAATAAACGCCAGTATCTGTCAGAACACCGTCAACATCTGCGATAACCAATTTAATTTTTGCTGCTTTTTTCAGAAGCTGCTTTTTGTCTAATTTCTTTTTCATAAATGCCTTGTTCAATTTTACCAAGAAGTCCAGCCGCCGTCAACTATTAAATTTGCCCCGGTCATGTAGCTTGATGCGTCACTGGCTAGAAAAATCAAAGCGCCTTTGTAATCTGCTGGCTGAGCCATTCTGCCAAGCGGTGTCTTAGAAGAATATTTCTGAATAAAAAAATCGTCTTGCGAATTTTCTACTCCGCCGGGAGTAAGTGTATTAACTCTAACGCCATCTTTTCCCCAGTAAGATGCCAGATAGCGTGTAAACATGATTACCGCGCCTTTAGTAGCCGAGTAAGCCGGAGGTTTATAAAACGACTGGGTCCCATCTTCTTTTATGTAAAGAGACTGATCGGGTGCTGAGATTCCATAGGTAGAAGCTATGTTGATTATACTACCAGCTTTTTGCTTTGCCATTTCATAACCAAGAATTTGAGAGCAAAGAAAAACTCCGGTTAGGTTTACATCAAGCGACTTTTGCCATAATTCAAGCGGGTAGTTTTCAAACTTGGATTGCTCTGTTGCAGCCTTGGGGTCTTCGAACATATCGTTTATTGCTGCATTATTAACTAGAATATCTATATGACCGAACTGAGTAAGTACAGTATCGCGTAAACTTTTAATTGAATCCGGATTTGTTACATCTAGAGAAACGCCGACGGATTCTGTCTGTAAAGACTCGGCAAAGTTTTGGCTTGTAACTTTGTTTATATCAGCTACAATTACGTTTGCGCCCGCTTCGCTTAAGGCTCTGCAGTGCTCTTTGCCTATCAAGCCAAGCGCACCTGTTACAATCGCAGTCTTATTTTTGAGGGAGAATAATTCCATATTAATGAAACGATATAATTGAGAAGCTAATTTGTTTGTTTAAAATTACCATGCGTATCCAATATCAAATCTAACTGCCGGTGCATTTCCGTCATACGAATCAAACACATCTTTGGAGTTAGACAAGAAGTAATGATCTATTCCAATACCTAATCCCATGGCGAATTCATCTCCCGGGAACCATTGCCAGCCAACTAGTGCGCCAATTGAAAAAACATTGGCATCTGAATGCGCGTCGGAGTTAGAAAGATTGTTGTAAGAAATATTTGGTGCAATGTAGAAACCGCGTAATGCGTTTTGTGATGGATGAATTCTTATCTCGGCATTAAAACCAAATCCATTAATGCCTTCAATTGTAGGTATTTGAAAACCGCCGCCAAGTACAATTGAATTGTCGATTTTACGATAATAGCTCAAGTTATAAAACAGAAAAAATTTTAGAGGGTTGATAATCAACATATTCGATCTTGGAGTTATGTCTTCCACTTTCGAAATGATAATTGCCTCGGTTGTATCCTTGTTTCCCTTGGAATCAACAGTGATTTTTTTCTCCGTCGTTTTTTCTTGGGCGAATGTATCCAGAGAAACGAAAGAAATAATCAACACTAAAAATAGACTTAAAATTTTCAACTGATTCTCTGCTTAGTTAATGATATAATATTTACGCAATAAAAATATCTGATTACAAGTTAAATAACTATGTAATAAAACCTAAGGCTTTTTCACCGGCTTCATATTGAAATTATCAACCTTGCGGAACACCGGCTGAACTGGTGCGCCCTTGAGTATTGCTTTCAAATTGTTCGATTCAACGGCTTGTTTCAAAACAGATAATGATTCTTCTAAAGCCTTCAGAGTATATTCAACGTCTTCGTTGCTATGGGAGTAAGACATATTAAAAAATCCTTGCCAAAGCACACCGCGCTTAATCATCTCTTGCTGCATCAAAGATTTTTGAACAAGCGGATCACCGGCTTTTTCATCAAAAGTTGCCATTGAGCGCCAGTTATATCCTATTGCTTTGGTGTAGTCCAAGCCAAGCTTTTGTGCGATTGAATTATAACCGTTTTTTAGTTTAGCCCCTTGTTCATCCAAAAATTTAGGAACGTTCTTCTCTTTCAGTTCTTCGATTGTAGCCTTAGTGGCTGCAAGCGAAAGCGCCTCGCCGCCAAATGTTGTATAGAAGAAAATATCTTCGTCTGCGAGCTGCATTATCTCTTTTTTACCGGCAAGTATCGAGAT
>JBHEKZ010000611.1:0-6689 GCA_041859025.1 Melioribacteraceae bacterium
TAAAAGACTTATGCGAAAAAACAATTGTCCAATTCCCTGGCGCTACTTACGAGTTTGAAGTGATTCAACAGTATAGAAACATGAAATATGTTTTGAATGATCACCCGCAAGTTGAAGAATTTGCTTTAGAAGCTCTCAACCGCCTAAACATTAAGCCGATTCAATCTGCAATTCGCGGTGGAACCGACGGTTCACGTTTAAGTTATATGGGCTTGCCAACTCCTAATCTTTTTGCGGGTGGCCATAATTTCCATGGTTATTTGGAATACGTTGCCGTTCAAGATATGGAAGCTTCTGTAAAAATGATTGTTACTCTTGCTCAAGTTTGGGAAGAGAAATCATAAATAGATTGTAGAGGAGACGTTGTAAACAACGTCTCCTTAATTAACTAGTTCCTTGTTCCTAAAACCTTGAACCTAAAATATGCCTCATAGATTAAAACGCGCGACAGATGTTGCCCTTGGTATAAATATTTTTCTTTTCATCATAAAAGCAGTAGTTGGTGTTCTCTCAAATTCGATTGCAGTTATTGGTGAGGCGTTAAATTCATTTACCGATGTTCTTGTCTCGATCGGAATTAAAGTCGCTGTAAAAATGTCCCGCGAAAAACCCGATACAAAACACCAGTTTGGTCACAATGCAGCTCAGCCAATTGCGGCATTCATCCTATCTGTCTTTGCGTTTGTTGTCGGAATTAATATAGTGGAAGAATCTATTAAACGTTTCATTGAACCGAAAGAAATTAACACCATTCCCGCAGTGTATATTGTTTTGATTGTCACTATTCTTACAAAAATTTTGCTTAACAGATATCAAGTTGGAATAGCGAAAATGTTTAACAGTCCGGCAATTAGAGCTGCATCGGTAGATAGTATCAACGATGTACTGGCTTCTTCGATTGCTCTTGTAGGCGTTGTAGGCGCGGCATTCAACTGGAACTATCTGGATAGTATCGCTGGAATAATGGTTGCTATGTTTGTGTTCAAATCCGGCTACGAAGTAGCAAAGGAGAATATTGATTATTTGATGGGTACTTCTGCGGATGGTGAATTTGATGACAAAGTTAAAAAAATTGCACTAGCGACAAATGGTGTTAAAGGTATCAATGATTTGCGTTCACTTTACGTAGGCGATAAATTTCACATAGAAATTCATGTAGAGGTGGATGGCAAGTTAACAACATCGGCTTCGCACGATATTGGAAATAAAGTCCGTTTCGCACTAGAAAAAATTGATGAAGTTCACAAAGTATTTGTTCATGTAGATCCGGTTTGAATTAATTGTTGACCTATCTTTCAGACACTCTACTTCAAGCAATAAGTATTCAGTTTACTTATTTTCAAAACAATAAATAAGAGAGAAAGATGATTACTCTTAAAAAGCAGACACTCCTTTGTCTTCTAAATAACGCCGTTGAAAAATACCCGGAAAGGCCCGCGCTATCTTTTGTTGATCAACCGAAAATGACTTATACAGAATTCAAAGCTAAGGTTGACGAAGTAATTCGTTTTCTTAAAAGTGAAGGTGTGATAGCGGGAGATAGAGTTGCTATTTTGAGTGAGAACCAGCCTAACTGGGGAATCGCATATTTTGCAATTACTAGTATCGGAGCTATTGCTGTTCCTATCATGACTGAATTTCACTCGGAAGAAGTTCATCACATAATACGTCATTCGGAATCAAAAGCGATTTTTATTTCCGCTAAATTCTTCAATAAGATTGATGACTTGGATTACGATCAGCTGATGAGCAGAATTTTATTAGATGATTTTACTGTTATTCCTCCGGATACAAAGAACGATTTGCTAAAAGAATTAATATCGGGTGGAAAAAAAGAATTCGCCAAGATTAAAGAAGCGGCATTTAAGTTCGTTGGTTTACTTCCCGACGAAGTAGAGGAAGATAATCTAGCTCTAATTCTTTATACAAGCGGAACTACCGGTCACTCTAAAGGAGTAATGCTCACGCATAAAAATGTTGTATCTGATGCAATCTCTACTTTGGATATGATTTACCTCGATTCCAATGATAGAATGCTTTCGATCCTTCCCTTGTTTCATACAATTGAATCTACTTTAGGATTGGTAGTTCCCTTAACGGTTGGAGCTTCTGTAACTTATCTGGATAAGCCGCCTACAGCCGCAGCATTATTGCCGGCTCTTTTAAAAGTTAAGCCTACTGTAATGCTTGCAGTTCCATTAATCATCGAAAAAATTTACCGCAATAGAGTGTTGCCCGAGTTTAATAAGAAAGCGATTGTAAGAGGACTTTATAAAATTCCGACTATCAGAAAAAGATTAAATAGAATAGCCGGAAAAAAATTGGCGCAAACATTTGGCGGAGAATTGAGAATGTTCTGCATAGGCGGAGCCGCTCTATCTGCCGACGTTGAAAGGTTTTTAAGTGAGGCTGGATTCCCTTATGCAATTGGTTACGGTTTAACTGAAACTTCTCCGCTCATTACTGGAACGGGACCAGAAGGTGTTCGCTTACGAACTGCCGGTAAACCGATGCTCTGGATGCAAGTAAAAATTGATGAGCCCGACTCCAAAAACGGCGAAGGTGAAATTTTAGTTAAAGGTCCAAATGTTATGAAGGGCTACTATAAAGATCCGGAGAAAACTGAAACAGTATTTACAAAAGATGGTTGGTTCAAGACGGGTGATCTTGGCGTAATTGATTCTGACGGATACCTATATATAAAGGGAAGATCGAAAAATGTAATTATTGGCTCTAACGGAAAAAATATTTATCCTGAAGAAATCGAATCAATCATAAATGAATTTCCCTATGTCTCCGAATCCCTTGTTATGGAAAAAGGTGACCAGCTTGTTGCAAGGGTTTACCTTAATTACGAAGAAATTGATAAGGAATTTAGAATTCAAAAACTTGGTGAATCGAAGGCACGGGAAATAATCACAAAGATTTTTGCCGACCTTCTAGTTCAGGTAAACATTCGTGTAAATACGTTTTCTCGTATAAACAGAATTATCGAGCAGCCGGTGCCGTTTGAAAAAACACCGACTCAAAAGATCAAGCGGTATCTTTACGTGGAATAGAAAATGCACTTATTGGTTCTGCCATTTATGAAACCAAAAGTTTATTTTATGTGTATTAGTTAATAAGATTATTGAAAAAGGAAGTGTTAATGAAGAAGTTCTCGATTTTGCTGGTATTACTTGCGTTTGCTGGATCAACTTTTGCACAAGATCCAAATCTGGTGCTTAAGAAAGATCATAAAATAGATTCTACTAAAGTTATTGTTCCCGATGAGTTTTACAAGAGGGAAGGACAGATCATTCTTAATCTTCTCTCTATATATCATTATAAAAAACCGCAGCTAAATGATTCTTTGTCTTCTGTGATTTTTGATGAATATCTGAAGAGCATGGACATAACAAAAAGTTATTTCTATAAATCGGATATTGAGCAATTTGAAAAATACAGATTCACTTTCGATGACTTTATCCGTCAAGGTTCGCTCGATGTTCCATTTCAGATTTTTAATGTCTTTAAGAAAAGAGTTAGCGAGAGAATAGAGTTTGTTAAGAAGACATTAAAAACAGAATTCGATTTTTCAGTAAACGAGACTTTCAAGCCTGATAGAGAAAAAGCAGATTGGGCTAAAACCGAGGATGAATTAAATGAAATCTGGCGTTTGCGTTTAAAGAGCGATGCGTTGAGTATGGTTCTCGCTAAAAAAGAACCCAAAAAACTCTATGCCGATTTGCAGAAACGTTACGAAAATTTTCATAAAGTAGTTTTGCAGTATGAAGCGGAAGATGTATTCTCTATTTACATTAATTCCGTCACTCAAAGCCTTGATCCTCATACGGATTATTTTTCGCCGATGAACTCGGATAACTTTAACATAGCAATGAAACTTTCTTTGGAGGGAATCGGAGCGCAGCTTAGACAGGAAGGAGATTATACAACTGTCGCAAGCGTCGTTCCCGGCGGACCGGTAGCAAAAAGCAATCTGCTCAAAGAAGAGGATAGAATTGTTGGCGTTGCTCAAGGCGAAGATGGAGAGATGGTTGATGTAATCGGATGGCGCTTGGATGATGTGATTCAGCTTATACGCGGCAAGAAAGGTTCTTTGGTTCGCCTTCAAGTTTTAAAGAAAGAAGAAGGTGATAACGCTATTGCTAAAGAGATTCAGCTTATACGTGACCAAATTAAGTTGGAAGAGCAAGCGGCAAAGAGTGAAGTGTTAGATTTTGAACATAACGGCAAACAGTTTAAGGTTGGTGTTGTAAAACTTCCAACTTTCTATACGGATTTTGAAGGACAGCGTTTAGGCAAACCGGATTATAAAAGCACAACAAGAGATGTGAAAGCGATTATTGGAAAGTTTAAGGAAGATAAAGTTGACGGCATAGTAATGGATTTGCGCGGCAACGGCGGAGGCTCTTTGCAAGAAGCTATTCAGCTTGCCGGACTCTTCATAAAGGAAGGACCGATTGTGCAAGTTAAAGATGCCCGTCAGCAGATTGAAGTTGACCGGGATCCGGACCCGGCAATTTTTTATGATGGTCCGATGGTAACCCTTGTAGATCGTTCAAGCGCATCAGCTTCGGAAATTTTCGCAGCGGCAATTCAAGATTATGGAAGAGGTGTAATTCTTGGTGAAAAAACTTGGGGTAAAGGTACCGTTCAGCAGCTGGTTGATCTTGGAATGATGATAAAGACCGAAGGAAAAAAAGCCGGGCAGATAAAGCTAACTCAAGCAAAATTTTATCGTATTAACGGAAGCAGTACACAAAGAAAAGGTGTAACTCCGGATATTCTTTTCCCATCGCGTTACGAGATTGACGAGTTTGGCGAAGAATCAAGACCAAGCGCATTAGCTTGGGATCAAATCCCAACTTCCGATTACGCACCATATATGAACTTGAACAGTGTTATTCCGGAACTGAAATTAAAACATGAATCTAGAGCTAAGAAAGATCCGGAATTCCAGTTGGAGATTGATGAGATCAATGATTATAAAAAAGCCCGCGAGCAAAAAGAATTTTCGTTGAATCAGGAAGTTCGTAAAAGTGAACGCGAAGTTGCGGAAGCTGCTAGAAAGAAACGTGAGGATGAAAGAGCAACCTTGTTGGGAATCAAAATTGAAGATAAGAAAGAAGTTGCGGCTGAGATTTCAAAAGTAAGTGATTATGATCTAAGAGAAAGCGGCAGAATATTGGCGGATTTCATTCTTTCGAAAAATAGATTGAAACTGGTTACGCAAGATTAATCTGAGATAATATTTTGAAGACGAATGCCGTCCGCATACTTGAAGCAAAAAATATTGTTCATTCAACATTCGAGTATGATTCGGACGAAAACGAAATTGATGCTGTTTCCGTTGCTCTAAAGATAAATGCTGAGCCGGAAACAGTATTCAAAACTCTTGTTGCAAGAAACGAACAGAACGAGTTGCTTGTATTTGTTATTCCAGGCAACTTTGAACTGAATCTAAAAAAAGCAGCAAAAGCCAGCAGCAGTAAAAGCATTGAATTAATCAAAGTAAAAGAACTTCAGCCGTTAACCGGATATATCCGCGGAGGTTGTTCCCCGATTGGAATGAAGAAACTTTTTCCTACCTACATTGACGAAACTGCCCAGCTACATGATAAAATTTACTGCAGTGCCGGTGTAAGAGGCATGCAGCTTTATCTCTCGCCTATTGATCTTGCGGATGTTGTAGAAGCTGATTTTTGTGATATAATCTAAAGCATAAAATCATCTTAAAACTTTTTAGCCGCTCCACCATTCTCACGTTTGAACCGTCTAATCGTCATCACAAAAGCGAGATAATTATGAATTTGCGCCTAACTGTTGTAGTGTTCCTGCTAGTTTCAAGTTTTGCTTTCTCTCAAACATCCCGCACCACCTCACAAATAAATTTTTTAGCAAATCCACAGCATGCAAGTATCTTTCATGAAGAAGCTGTCGCATCTTCACCGGAAGTTAAATTCATATTCGAAACTAAAGGAGCGGTTAGATCAACACCATCTATTTATCAGAATAAAATTTATTTCGGAAGCGGCGACTCACATTTTTATTGCATAGATGAAAAAAACGGAAATGAGATTTGGAAATATAAAACCGGCGGAGCTGTTACATCATCTCCTTATGTCGTAAACAATAAATTATATTTTTCGAGCAAAGATGGATTTCTATACTGCCTAAATTCTTCGAATGGAAAACTGTTTTGGAAATTCAATCTCGGTAAAGAAATCTTCTACAAATGGGAATTCGATTATTATCTCTCAAGTCCAACCGTTGTTGATAATGTGGTTTACATCGGAAGCGGCGATGGAAATTTGTACGCAGTAAATTCCAACAATGGGAAATTACTGTGGAAATATTTTACCGGCTCGAGAATCAGATCAACACCGGCTATTTCGGATGGAGTTTTGTTTTTCGGCGACTTTGCCGGAAAATTATACGCAATAGATTTGAAGAGTTATAAGCCTAAATGGATTTATGAAACCGACGGCGTTAAAATTAACATTGAGGAATTTTTGTTTGATAGAAGCGCGCTAGTTTCTTCGCCTACAGTTTATGAGGATGTTGTACTAGTCGGAAGCCGGGAAGGATTTCTTTACTGCGTTAATAAAGAAACCGGTAAACTAAATTGGAAATATGATCACAAGGTTTCGTGGGTTATTTCTACTCCGGCAATTTATAAGGAGAGT
>JBHEKZ010000002.1:0-2778 GCA_041859025.1 Melioribacteraceae bacterium
TAACGGGATTAATCCCGACGAATATCAGTTAGAACGTTTAGCATTATTTGGAACACTTGTTAATCAAAAGAACACAAAGCTCAATTTGATTTCACGCAAAGATGTTCTAAAAATCGTTGAAAATCATATTTTCATTTCATCATATGTTTCCGAGTTCATTCCGCCTAAAGTAAGTCGCTTTTTAGATATAGGAACAGGTGGTGGATTTCCAGGAATTCCCCTTGCAATCACGCGTCCAATTTTACGCGGTGTTTTGGTAGATTCAACTGCAAAGAAAATTGATGCAGTAAAAGAGTTTATCAATAAACTTAAGATGAACAATTTGACTGCAGAAAACGCACGGGTTGAAAGTGATGAGTTCATACAAAAATATGCGAACTCATTTGATCTTGTTGTTAGTCGTGCAACAGTTCCACTAATAATACTTTTCCGTTACGCTCTTCCATTAATAAAAGAGAAGGCGTACATCGTTGCAATTAAGGGAGGCGATTTAATGGATGAATTCAAAACAGCTGAACTTAAATACAAATCATTTATAAAGAAATCTACAATCTTTGAACTTGCCTACAAGCCATCTAATACCAGAAACGAAAAAGGTAAAAAGCTGGTTCTAATCGAATTGAATAAATAATCACAGTGTGTAAATTTTCGCTGCAAATAAAGGGCGAAATGAGCATTAGATGAGCACTGAAAAATTTCTAAGATATTTGCCTGAGCGAGACACAGTTTTTGTCTTAGGTGCCGGTGCGTCTAACCCCGATGGTGTTCCGTTGCAGAAAGAAATTTTGCCTATAATTTTATCTGATAGCGCTGAAGAGATTTCCAATTCCGAAATCGGAAAAATTGTTATTGAATTTATAAGAGAAAATTTTGATTTAGATGCAGAGAATAATCTTTATCCACAACTGGAGGCCGTATTTGGATTTTTAGATTATTTTATTCAACAAGACGAAAGCCTAAATGCAAAATACACAAATGAAAAAATTCGCGATATAAAAGAGTATCTAATAAAACTTCTTCATTTTGTAGTAAACATTAAAACAGACCAACGCAGTCCATATTATCATAAATTCTGGGAAGCAATAACAAAGTATTCGACGAACACATCAATAATCACTCTGAACTATGACACGCTTCTAGAGCAAGCCTTCGATTTTATTTTTCAGAAAAAAGCTGGTTATATTGATTACTGTATTCCTTTAATGAATTATGAAAAACATGCTCAACTTTCTGGATATAACTTTTGGGTAAACCCAAGAGAACCAATAAGTCTAAGAGAACAAGAAAACCCGTTTACATATAAAATAATTAAAACACATGGCAGCCTAACTTGGAAATACTGTAATTGTTGTAACCAAACTTTGCTTACACCGTGGGATAGAAAAATTGATCTCAACAGAGGGAAGTTTCTAGGTTATTCATATCCCGGAAATGAAGAGTATGAATATAGTTGTCCAATTGATGGAACAGAATTTCAGACTTTAATAATGCCCCCCTCATATTTAAAAACGCTACACCATCCAATTATCTCTCAACTACTTAGTGAAGCCGCAAGAGAAATTAGAGCTGCGAAAAAAATTGTCTTCATCGGATACTCGCTCTCTAATGCGGATGTACATGTAAAAGCATTATTCAAAAAGCAGATCACTTCAGAAAAAGAAATTATTGTTGTAAATCCGAAAAAGAAAACAGAATCGGAAATGAATTATCGATCGCTCACTAAAAATGTCACATTCATGTATTCTGGTTTCGAGGAGTTGGTCAATAGCGACGAGCTACTCGCAAAAATCTTCTAAAATGAGTTGGATTCAGAATAATTATCCTCTATATTTATACTAATCTTCCAAAATAGTGGTCTGACAATATATGCTGTCAAAATTAGCTACTCTGATCCTCGGAATTCTAGCCGAACGTGAAAGAAATCCATATGAAATCACAAAAATGCTAAGTGAGCTCCAAACTAAGAAATGGCTTCCGATGGCAGACTCGACGGTTTATGCAACAATAAATAATTTGAAGAAGAAGGGAATGATTTTGGGGAGAATCGAAAAAGATGGAAACCTGCCGGAGAAAACAATATATTCAATTACAAACGATGGAGAATCTGAATTACAACTCACCATAACCTCATTTTTGGAGGAGGATTCTTCTGCATCTTCGGGATTTGATATTGGAATTCTCTTGATGCACAATTTGAGCAAACAAGAAATTCAGATAAAATTAAAGAAAAAATTGGAACGTCTCGAAGCGGCATATTATGTTATTAAAAAACAAATTCTGGGTTTTGAAATGGATAACCAGAAAATTGCTTTTACCGCTCTTTCGATGTTGAAACATAGACTGCATCTAATTGAAGCTGAGATAAAAACTGTAAAAGAACTAATACGCGATTTAAATGTAAGAGCCAGCATTTCCGATCTATCGCCGTTTGATATGAGAATGATGTAGTTATATACTCATCAAATAATCTTTTAAAGAATTGTAATCGGAATGTAATTCAATCGCATTTTTCTCTTTTGATAAACTAACCGCAAGACGTTCTGGAATTTCCAAATTAATATTTAATTCGTCTTCAACAGCGTCTTTAAATTTTGCCGGATGAGCGGTCTCCAAAACAACCGAAGAATATTTCTGAGTAGAATTTTCTCGTAGAAATTTTTCGAGAGCTAAATATCCGACAGCACCATGAGGGTCAACCACGTAATCACATTCTTTGAAAACGTTCTTAATCGCAACCCGGGTTTGATCATCGTTAAAAGTTGCGGAATAAATATCGTT
>JBHEKZ010000026.1:0-4851 GCA_041859025.1 Melioribacteraceae bacterium
GATTCATAGGAACAGTTTTACTATGACCAAGTCTTTTAACAAGAAGCGGATGACGTGCATCAATCATTTCGAAAGCTTTGTTTGCAAAATATGATGGATGAGAACCAATAATTGCGATTGAATATTTTGCTCGTGAAAATATTGAATCAAGGGCAGCAATTGCATCAAGTGATTGTTTTAACTCAATATTGCGCTCACCAACCTTCTCTGTCAATCCTTTTAAAATCTTTTCTATTTCCCTTTTTTCCGCAAAGTGAAGCGAAAGTATTTCGTTATTCATCTCGAGAGTTTCTGCCGGTTCTATATAAACTGTTTGCCCGGTTGCAGATTCTGAATGTACAAATCCACGAACATGACGTTTATGTTCGGCTTTAATAGGAAGAACTATTCTACCATCGCGCTGAGTAACAAACTCTTCTTGAACCAAATATGAATCGCTTAACTGCTTCAGCAATCTCTGAACGAGTTTTTGAAGTGAGGCTTCCTTCTCTCGAATATCAACTCTAATCTCTCTTAGTTTGGCGCTGGCGGTATCTTTTATTTCACCACTTTCATCAAAAACTTTGGAGAAATGGAGTTCAAACACTTTATCGATGAAGAGCATTGAGAGGATACTTTTAAAGTGATTTTGCTCTTCATCATCTTTCGGTTTTAAGAATTGAAAGAGTTTTCTGGACTGCTGCGCGAGATTCAAAACCTCAATAATTTGCTTAGCAGTTAGAATAACTCCGGTAATTCTGCTATGCGACAAAGTTTCATGTAAATCGGGTAAATATTCAAAGGGCGGTTCTACATTTCGAATCAGAATTTCTTTGGCTTCGTGAACACGTAGACTTTCAAGTTCAATTTCACTAATAGAATACTTCGGCAGCATTTGAGAGACTAACTTCTTACCATTTTCAGTTGCGCAATACTTTTCAATCTGAGCAATTACTTTCGGGTATTCTAATTTTTCTAATATTTCTTTTGATATCATTTTACTTTACTGGAGTCTGTTTGAGTAGTGGTATCAGTGTCGTTGTTTTCAATGTAATTTTTAATTGCGTCCGCGGCTTTAGTTCTATTACCGATAATGTAATCTGTGGTTTTAGGTATAAGATTTAATACAGAGTTATAAAAAGTAGATTCATCTCTTACGTCTTTTATGGGAAAACCAAAAATGTTGAGAAATAAACAAATTGTGCTGGTGAAAAACAGTATTTGAACAACGCCTATTAATCCGCCTAAAGTTTGGTTAATAATGTTATTAACCTTGTCTGTTGGATGAATTATTCTTTTTACGATTGAAGTAATCAGTAAAACTCCCAGAAAAATCACAATTCCGGAAATTAAACTTGCCAGGTAATCATCTTGATTAAAGAAAGAAGTAAATATTTTACCAACTTTGCCTCCAAGTTGAAATGCAAGCACTATAGCAATGATTAGTCCAATCAAGCCAATTATTTTGCGAATAAGTCCGTCTTTAAAACCAAGAATAAAGCCGATTAAAACAATAACAAAAATAATGTAGTCTAAATAATTCAATTTCCACTCAATAGTTTTTCTAGAATTTCACGAATTACTTTTCCGTCAGCTTTACCTTTCAAATTTTTAGCAGCGACCGGCATAACTTTAGCGAAGTCTTCTTTTCCTTTTGCGCCAACTTCATCGGCAATTTTTTTTACTTCAACAAGAATTTCATCTTGTGTTAATTGTTTCGGTAAATATTCTTCTATTATCTTTAACTCGGCTTCTTCTTTGTCCGAAAGGTCAGTTCTGCCGGCATTCTTGTATTGCTCTATCGATTCTTTTCTTTTCTTAGCGGCAACTGTAAGTATTCTTAATCCCTCTTCGTCTGTAAACTCTTTTCCGCTACCGCTTTTTTCAAATTCCAAAATCAATGCACGGATTGAACGAACGGTTTCTAAGCGTACTTTATCTCCACTCTTCATGGATTCTTTTAAATCATTATTGATCTTGTCTCTTAAATTCATTTTATCCTCTCCTTTTATTCTGCTTTAAAAATAAACCTAGCTCCAACTGGAAAATGATCACTGAATCCACCGACATATCTAGTTCCCATGTAAGTTGGCAGTGCACCTCCCTCTCTATCTCCACCTTGAATAATCATGAATGCCGGTTTAATTATTTCGTATGAATCACAATCGTATTCAAGTTTTTTACCGTCGGAAAAAGATGCTGATACAATAATTTGATCAATCATATCCCAATTTCGAGCAAACAAATAAGAGCCATCCTTTTGTGAAGCTTTCTTATAAGCTAAGTTTAACAAAGTTGTTTTATTCTGTTTTTCGCCGCAATTGAAATCGCCGGCCTTTAGTGTTTTAGTTATTGATTCATCTAATGGACCATCGTTAAAATCGCCAAGTATTATGATGTTCGCATTTGGATTGGATTCCAACAAATCATCCAGAGCAACACGTAAAGTTTTAGCAGCTGCTTCCCGGTTTACATCGGATTTTTCTTTTCCGCCTCTTCTAGAAGGCCAATGATTTACAAAGAAATGAATAATCTCTCCACTTGCTTTATGTTTTAATTCCGCTTGTAAAATGTCTCGTGTTGGATATCCGGTCGGCAAGTTAACTTCAATAGTTTTTATATCCTCAATTTCCAAAACTTTACGATCATATAGCAAGCCTACATCAATTCCGCGGGCATCTTTAGAATCTCTATGAACAGGAATGAATTCTCTATCCTTTAGAGCATAACAAAGGCGTTTCATCATATTAAAGTTTTCAACTTCTTCGACTGCCAAAACATCGGGCCCGAATCCATTATTCATATAATTAATGACTTTAGCAAGATTTGTCAGCTTCGCATTTATTTTACCATCTGTCCAGAATTTATCCGATTCGGGCAAAAACTCGGCATCATCTGTATTAGGATCGTCCTCTGCATCAAAAAGATTTTCGATATTAAATTGAGCGATATACAGAGTCTCTTTCTTGTTTGTCTGACATAGCAAGATTTGAGGAATGAATAATGCTATCAGCAAAAGCCTAAATAAGGTTTCTTTCATAATTCCAGCAATTTTTTATTGTTGTAATGAATTCCTATTTTCGATTCAAAATATAACCAAAAAACATTATCAGATTAAGGAAGCTATGAGTAAAATTTCTTCCAAAAAGTTTGTTATCATCGATGCCATGGCTCTGGCATATAAAGGCTACTATGCTTTTATTTCCCGCCCGCTCTCAAATTCCAAAGGAGAACCGACTTCCGCAGTCTTTGGGTTTATCAATCAGCTATTTAAAATTATTGAAGACACTAAGCCGGACTATATAGCAGTAGCGTTCGATTCTAAAGAAAAAACATTTAGACATGAGCGCTATGAGCATTACAAATCTTCGCGCCAGGCAATGCCGGAAGATATGATACCTCAAATTCATCGCATAAAGGAAGTAATTGAGGCATTTAACATTCCAATTTATATTCTGCCCGGATACGAAGCAGATGACTTGATAGGAACGGCTGTAACGGAAGCCTCGAAAATTGGATTTGACTGTTACGCAATTACACCCGATAAAGATTACATACAATTAATCTCTGAAAATGTTAAAGTGGTGAAGCCGGGTAAATCTACTGAAGAAATTGTAATAATTGATGAAGAGAAAGTCCGTGAAGAAATGGGCTTCGAACCTATTCAAATGATCGATTATTTGGCACTTGTTGGCGACGCCAGCGATGACATTCCCGGCGTAGCTGGTATAGGGCCAAAATCCGCCCTGCCGCTTATACAAGAATTCAAATCGCTTGAGAATATTTATAAGAATATTGACAAGGTTAGTAAGGAAAGTATCAAAAACAAGTTGATAGCAAGTAAAGAAAACGCATTTCTCTCGAAAGAACTTGCTACAATAAAAATCGATACACCTTTTCACATGAATTTTGAAGAAGCAAAGTTTGAGAAACCAAATTTCGAAAAACTTCTAGCTCTATTTGCTGAATTAGATTTTCGTGCTTTCCCTAACAAACTCAAAAAGATTTTCTTAGAAGTTGATTCTAAGAAGGAAGCTGAAAGCGTAACTGAAGCTAAAGTTGAAGAGCCCCAAGAGAATGTTGAGATCGCGCCCGAATTAATTGCTTCTTTTGACAGATCAAAAGTAAAATACAAACTCATTCTCAATTCAAAAGATGCGAAAGAACTAGCCAATAAATTAGCTGAAGCGGAACAGTTTGTATTCGATACCGAGACAGATGGATTGGACACATTTAATGTAAAACTAGCTGGCTGCGCATTCGCACTGAAACCAAAAGAGGCTTACTTCGTTGCTACAAACCCTTCTCGAGAATCTTCTTCCCTCTTCACTACAGATTTGTCTGCTAGACTTCCAGTTGATGAATTCTGCAAAATATTCAAACCGGTTTTTGAAAATAAAAAGAGCAAGAAGATTTGTCAGAATGGAAAATATGATATTGCGGTAATGCGTACTTACGGCATAAATGTAGAGAATTTCTACTTCGATACTATGTTGGCTAGTTATGTTATCGATCCAGATCAGAAACACGGAATGGATGATCTATCTCAGAAATATCTTGGCTATCAGCCAATTCCTCTAATAGATTTGATCGGCTCGAAGAAAACCCCAGAAAAAATATTTGAAGTTGAGCCGGAGCGACTTGCGGATTACTCAGCTGAAGATGCTGATATTACTTTTAGATTATTTGAACGGCTTAAAAAAGAATTAAAACTAGAAGGGCTTGAGAAATTAGCTTTCGAAGTTGAATTCCCCCTTGTTAAAGTGTTAGAGGACATGGAGCGTGAAGGAATTCGCATTGATAACAACAGCTTGAAAATATTCAGTAATGATCTTCAGATTTTGCTGGATAATTACACAAGAGAAATTTTTA
>JBHEKZ010000149.1:0-5315 GCA_041859025.1 Melioribacteraceae bacterium
GTGGATAATTCTGAAGGACACATCTGTACAGATTTGATCAATTCGAATACCTTTGAAGCAAAATTCATTTCAGATTTGACACAAACAAAATATATTAAAACCGATCCTCTAGTTAAAAATTTTGGTTTGAAAACTTATTTAGGATTTCCAGTGCGGTTTGGAGACTCTACAAAAGGCTCTTTGTGTGTCGTGTTTGATAAGTATGAGCAGCCTTCCGAAGATGATTATAAGTTTCTTAATATTCTTGGTGCTGCCATTGTTATCGAAGAAGAAAGAAGAACTGCAATGGAGATGCTGCAAGAATCCGTGGCCGAAAAAGAAACCTTACTTCGAGAGGTTTATCATCGTGTAAAAAACAACTTACAAGTAATCAGTTCACTTCTTTATCTGCAAGCTTCCGGTGTAAAAGATTCTTCACTGCTTGGTCTACTTCAGGAAAGTCAAAATCGTGTTCGCTCAATGGCATTGGTTCATGAAAGTTTGTATAACTCTAAAAATCTTAATGAGGTTGGATTAAAAGAATACATTAACAATCTTATCAATCATCTGAAAGAAAGCTACCAAATTAGCAATAGAACTAATTTCGAAGTGCATGTTGAGGACGTAGCACTTAGCATTGACAAAGCAATACCTTGCGGATTAGTAATTAATGAGATCATCACAAATTCATTTAAGTATGGTCGGCCGGAAGATTCTTTCCAAGCATTATGTGTAAGCGTGTCTGTTAAAAAATCAGAAAGCACTATAAATTTAATTATTAGCGATAATGGGAAAGGTCTGCCCAGCACTATAGATTTTAACAAAAAAAATAAAACTCTTGGAATAAATTTAATCCAGAAATTAACTAAACAACTTGATGGAATAATAAAATACAATACGGATGGTGGCGCCAAGTTTACTATTGAATTTCCGGTTTAGATTGACTTGCTTCTTTATTAAGTTCATTGAGTATTATTCCCTCTCGTAATCCAGACCAAGCGAATGTTATACTATTAATATTCAGCACGGCAAAGAATACTTCAAGAATTAAAATCCCCGCGGTTATTATATCAGCTCTAGATTTTTCCAACCCGCTAATATTGCTCTTATCCTCTATTGATTTTGCGTTCAAGACAATCAAGCTGATTTTGTGTAACATAATTTCTTCTATCACATAGTCTCTTAACATGTTGTATTCAACTTTCCTGTTAAAAACATTCTTTTCCACCAACGCACACAATGCTGATACTGTACCGCCCATTCCAAATGTTTTCTCGCAATTAAATCCAGAGAAAAATCTGCTTACCTCAGTTAATTCACTCCTCACAAACTGTTTGAGACTTGAGATAGCTTCATTATCGCCTTCATTTACTAAAGGATATTTAGATGTAAGCCTTACGGCACCAATGGACAAACTGAATTTTTTAACAACCCTTTCTTTTTCTATAAAAACAAACTCGGTACTGCCTCCGCCAAGGTCGAACAACATATACCTAATTGGTAGTTTGCCGGCATAATGTTTAAAAGAAGTCAAAGCTAACTCTGCTTCCTCATCACCACTTATAATATTTACTTTGATACCGGTTTCAGTTAAAACTCGATCAATAAATTCATTTTTGTTTTCAGATTCACGAATTGAACTTGTAGCTACGGCTAATATTTTTGCTGAGTAATTTGCAGCAATTACTCTGAAATGCTGCAACAATTTAATTGCTGCTTCCATTTTTTCCGATGTGATCAAATTGCCTTGTTGGGTGAGAACATCCTTCATTCTCATTTGTTGCTTTTCTCGATAAACAATTTTGAGTTCACCGCCAATAATTTTTGCGATGATCATGTGGAAGGAATTTGAACCAAGATCTATTGCTGCGATGTGTTTTACTTCTACATTCACTTACCAAATTTCTCTAATAAGTATTTTGCCAATTCTACAACATCTTTCACGTCTACATCTTCAATCAATTCGGATTTGCGAAGGAAAAACTTGTTCTTGCCAACCGGCGCCCAATTGAAAGGATTAGTTGGACCAAAAATGGAAATCTGAGGTGTTGAAGTTGTACCGGCTACATGCATTACTCCGGTATCATTAGTTATAAATAGATCGCTTAACTCAATGACCGCAGCTAATTGTGGGATTGTATTATTTAGAAAATATCCGGCATTGGGAAATGCTCTTCTCATAATGGCTAACTGCTCTTCATCAGATTTACTTCCGGAGAAATAAAAATCAAAGTCACAATAACCTTTCATAAGGCGAATTACATCGGCATATTTTTGCAGTGACCATCGGTTTTGCGGTTTAGCTGCCCCGACATGAAAACCGAAAACTTTATTTCCCTCTTTCGATTTTATTCCACTTAGAAATTTTACAGCAATATCTCTATCCGAATTATCAAAATGTATGTACGAATTAAAATTTTTTGTTTTAATTCCATACGGGCGAACTATATCAAGAATAAAATCAGAAACGTGAGCATCGGGACATTTCTTCCAGTTCAAATCAATCCGGCCATGGAATAATTTTTCTAATTTATTTTGGGCTTGGTTCAATGACGCAGGTCCAATTTTCATTTTTGCATCAGACAGCGAAGCAAGTATGCAGCTTGTATTTGAAATAGCTACTGTTACTGGAACAATTGCCACATCATAATTTTGCCGCAAAATAGATTTTACTTTCAATAGATAATCTCTTTTGAAGAGTTTCTTTTTTTCGAAAACAAAACTGCTGTCCACAAAGGGATTCTTGTCTATAGCGAAATAATTTTCTGGACTTGCCAACAGAGTTGTAGTTGAATCCGGATAAGTTTCCTTGATAGCACGTAAAAGTGATACACTGGCAAGCATATCACCAAACTGGTTATGCTGACGGATAACCAGAAACTTTTTAGGTAATTCTGGCAAGTGCTTGGATTCTTCAACTGAGAGAAAAAGATTTATCAGATGTGAATTAATACCTCGAAATAATTCTCTTACGGGCATTAAGCAAATTACTCTTTTGGATTCTTGATTTCTTCGAACTCGGCTTCAACCACATCTTTTAAATCGATTGAGCCTTTTACATTTTGTTTCTGTACCGGCTGTGGAGAATTTGGATACTGTTGTTGACCGGAACTTCTCTTTACAGAAAGGTAAGCGAAACCGCGTATAAACTTAAAAATGAAATAGAATACAATTCCCCAAATAATTAAACGTAACAAAACTGTTATCCTTTGGCTTCTGGATTAAAATACTCAATAAATCCCCTATCCTCACGGAAAATCTGATCATATAACTCTTTGAAGTCAGATTCACTATTCACAAAATCTATTTCCGAAGTATTTACAATCAAAAGCGGTGTGTTATTATACTTGAAAAAGAAATTATTGTACGCCTCTGAAAGTTCTGCCAGATACTGCCTAGTTAGATTCTTCTCAAACTTTCTGCCCCGCTGTTTGATATTTGACATTAGTCTATCGATGCTGCACTGTAAAAAGATTACTAGGTCTGGCTTCGGAATATCTCGCTCTAATAATGGGAAGATGTTTTCATAAAGTTTTACTTCTTCTGTGCTAAGATTCAGGTAAGCGAAAATTTTATCCTTATCAAATATATAATCGGAAACAGTGATGCTAGAGAAAAGATCTTGCTGCTTCAACTGCTGCTGTTGTTTGTATCTGTTTATCAAGAAAAACATTTGAGTTTGAAAAGCAAATCTCTTTCTATCATCATAAAACTTTTCTAAGAAAGGGTTTTCTTCAAATTGCTCTAGAATTAAATCTGCACTTAGTTTTTCAGATATCATTCGAGCAAGCGTAGTCTTGCCAGCACCAATTACACCTTCAATTGCTATATAACGTAGTTCAGCCAATTTATTACTCAGAGAAGTGATTCATGTGTTTTTTGCAGAATATGTTTTTCTGTCGTTTCAAATTTAATATCGCTAAGCTTTTTTCTCAAAACCGGGTGTTTATATTCTAAAGCTAATTCAAGCAATGGAGTGAGAACAAAATCCCTATTTGCATATTCTTTATGAGGAATTGTAAGAGATTCTCCGGAATAAACCAATTCATTATAAAAAATAATATCTATATCAAGCTCACGTGGGCCCCATCTTTCCATAGATTCATTCCTTCCGGCGTTTCTTTCGATTGACTTCATAAAATGATAGAGGTCGAAGAAACCAAGCGCTGTTTCAATTTCGATTACAGCGTTATAAAAGTTATCTTGCTTAATCTCGCCAAAGGGAGTTGTTTCGTATACAGCAGAACTTCTCAATACCCGGCACCTGTCGCTTTTGTTAATCTCATCTACAGCAAATTTAAGATTGGCAAATCGATCTCCAAGATTTGAACCAAGACCTAGAAAAATTTTATCTATCATTTTCTTTTATAACCTCTGCTTCAACACAATCCAAAACTCCGCCTACCGGTACGGAATGCTTGCGTACCCTTACAGCAATTTTATGAATTGCAGGATATTGTTTAAGTATTTCATCAGCCAAAAAAGTAGCAAGCGATTCTATCAATTTATACTTTTTTGTATGAACAACTTGGTTTATGAACTTATATACTTTGTCGTAGTCGATAGTTTCTTTTAGATTATCATCGGCCGCAGCTTTTGAAAAATCTGTATAAATATCAACATCAGCTTCAAACTTGCCTCCAATATTCTGCTCTTCTTGCAAAGCTCCATGGTAAGCATAAAACGAAGCATTTTTTATTCTGATGATATTTAGCATTACTTAACGACTCACCTTAAATGATCTTAAATAATTTTTAAGCCCACCAAAATTAGCAAATAAAACTCCTACAAGCACTAAAGAACTACCAACCAATATCTGAGATGTAAATTTTTCTCCTAAAAATAACCAGCCAAGTATAACAGCAATAATCGGTGTAATGAATGTTGATATAGAAAGAAGAACAATATTTATTTTGCGCATCAGCCAGTAATAAGTTGTAAAAGTTAATACTGTTCCAAAAAATGCCAGATAACCAACAGATATAAATGCATTTGAATCAAACTTTAGTTTCGACATATCTTCGAAAAGTAAACCAAATATTGCCATTGTTACGTCAGCCATTAAAAGCGGTAGAGCATTCATCGAAAGCGGATTAAGATGTTTACCATATTTTTTCATCGTAACTGCAATTCCAGCTTGCATAATTGAGCTCAACAATACCGCGCCCATTCCCCATATATCGAAACTCAATTCTACAAACAAATCCTCAGAGAATATAACCACGATACCGAAAAAACCAAGCGCAACTCCAATAATTTGAACGGGTGTTATAGTTTGTTCCTTTATTGACAATACGGAGAATATAATCACGAAGAATGGCATTACAGCAAATATG
>JBHEKZ010000397.1:0-4936 GCA_041859025.1 Melioribacteraceae bacterium
TAGGAAGGATACATCGACCAATCACTAGTACCGACTCTAATAATTTCTCCGCCATTATTTCCCAAGTCCGGCCTGTAAGCAAAGTAGTTCGAATCTATTAAGTGATAATTTGGTTTATCCGAAAGCCAGACTACCAGCAGACAACCCTGATGTATTTTGTTTCTAAAATAGCAATGATCTACTCGATTGTGTGATCCGTAAATGGAAACCCATTTGTAATCTACTGTTTTATCGGGATGATTATAATTTTCAATTACGGTGTTTGTTAACCGCGAGTGATTGCTTTCTTTTTTTGTACCGTTTCGAAATTCTATTACCGCGCCTTTCTCAATGTAGCCGCCCTGAAAATTAAGTCCATCTACAATCAAATAATCGCCGGCTATTTTTAAGTTGGAATTTCCGTTTAGAATTACTTTACCGGCAATTTCAGCAGATAATGTAATTGGTTTTTCCTTGGTTCCATCAGCATCAAATACAATTGCCGCATCCTTCCACTCTCCGTTTGCCAATATTATTCTATCACCCGGTTGAACCTTTTTCAATGCAGACTTTATTTCGTCTGTATTCTTCACTTTGAATTCTTCCGCTTTAAGAATAATGATGGATAGAAATATTAGTGCTAGTGTTTTTTTCATTGAACGCCTTCTTATCTTGCGTTAAAAGTAGTTTCTTCCCAGTCGTCCGTTCTAAAAGGAGAAGCCGGAAGCATTCCGCTGTTATACAAATTACAATCCGGATTATCAGCCCATGCATATCTTACACTTACCGGATTTTTTATTTCATCATTCCAAACCTTTAGCTGTGAGTCAACAATTTCAGCTTTTGCATCAACAAACTTTTTATCTTCTCCGCAAATCTTAAAACCGCGTAAAGATTTTCCATCTTTAGCAATCAATCCATTTGCTGTGTGAGTAAATGAAATAATGAATTTGCTGTTTTCAATTTTGTGCGATTTGTAAATTGGTCCCGAGAAAATAAATTCATCACGGTCGTAAACATTATCGAGTGCAATTAATGCTAGACGCAAACCCACATCGGTTTTATTTGTAGGATGAAGATTTGCCGGATCACCCACATCAATTGCTACAGCCATTCCTGTATTTGGCACTGCGAGAGTTAAAAGCTGAGCTTCTCGTAATTCCTTCCAGCCGCTTTTAGATGGCTCCGGTTCACGTTGAAAATTTGGAAGTTGAACATAGTAAAATGGAAAGTCGCCTGCTCTCCAAAGTTCTCTCCAATCATTAATAAGCGCCGGGAATAATTTTCTGTACTGATATGCCCGGGAAACATTCGCTTCTCCTTGGTACCAAATCACTCCTCGAAATGAAAATGGTGCGAGTGGATAGATCATTCCATTATACAAACCACACGGCTGGTTGCGTGTTCCCGGTCCCTCCGGTTTACTTGGCTTTCTTGGAGGAGCCATACCCTTCACAATCGTGTTAGCGCTGTCAATTTTCCATGCAGCAATTAACTTCTCCCCGTTTCTGTTAAACTCTTCCACATCGGAAGGATAATTCTGCATCTTTTTTTCCCAACGGGCTAATATTGGTTTAAAATCGTCATCTGATTCCAAAGTATTCTTAGGCATCCATGCTTCTGCAGGAGTGCCGCCCCACGTTGATTGAATTATACCGATTGGAATATTCAATTCCGAAAAAAGCTTTTTGGCGAAGAAATAAGCTGCGCCTGAGAAGTTGGCAATTGTTTTTGGCGAACATACCTGCCATTCACCTTCCACATCCTCTTGTGGTGTATCCGCTACTTTATGTTTAACAACAAATATTCTTATAGATGGAAAATCAGCCGTAGAGATTTCTGCTTCTCCGCCACTACATTTTTTTAACTGGAATTCCATATTGGATTGTCCCGAAGCAATCCAAACTTCTCCGATTAATATATTCTTAAGTATAACTCTGTTCTTCGCTTCAACCACCAATTCAAAGGGACCGCCAGCATTCATAGGTGGAATTTCAGCCTTCCATTTGCCGTTTTGATCAGCAGCTACTTTAATTGAATGAGAATTGAAATTGATTTTTATCTTTTCTCCGGCATCTGCCTTGCCCCACAAATAAACTGTTTTGTTTCTTTGCAAAACCATGTTGCTTGTAAAAACGTTTGCAAGTTTTACATCTGCAAATAAATCAGCGAAGCAGCCAAATACTAAAAACAAGTAAAGCAGTTTTTTCATTTCTTCTCTTATTCTTAATTGGATTTTAAATGCTTTACAAAAAATTCAACGCTTTCATTTGTGGAAGATTTAACTTCTACCGGATTCCGAACCGTACATTCAATTCCCAACTCATCCATTTTTTCTTTTAAATAGTTTCCAAAGTTTATATGGTGAATTGCTTCACTTACATTCTTAGGTGTTTCGTAAACAGAATAAAAAGCATACACTGGCGGATCATCTTTTGTTAAGTATGTTACCGGCGAGGCTTGCTTTATCAGCTCTTGAGCTTTAGATGTTTTCATTTCCTCACTGCCAATACCAAAGAAGCCACCCTTCATAAAACTATGCTTCAAAGCCAGTTCACCAATTAATTCTTTAATTACATTTGGATCGAGTGTTGTTTGCCCGCTAGTTATTCCAATGCAACTCAAACGTGATGACATTCTTAAAACCGGATCTTTATTTTGTGTATCAGCCATATCATCGTGAAAACCAATCCATAATGCGGTACAAGCACCGGCCGAACTTCCCGATGCGCCGATTAATGCCGGGTTGATGTTGAGCTTAGCTGCATTATAGCGTGCGTATTGTATTGCGCGAATGCAATCCAAAAAATGATGTGGAAAAACAACTTCGGGAGTAAGTCTATAATCAATAGACATTACCGAAATTCCTTTCTCAAGTAAGTTCTTCACCATTTTATTGGGCACTTTTTCTTTATCTCCGGATGTAAATCCGCCACCATGAATGTAAACTACCAATGGAGTAGGAACGGAACTTTCAGCTCTCCAAAAATCAAAAGAGTTTAATTCATGTTGGCCATATTTTTCGTCGGATAAATCTGGTTTTCGCAAATCCTGCCCACGAACAAAACTAACTGCAATAAAGAACAATATGTATTTAAGCGATTTCAATTGCCGATAAATTCAATATCTAATCATTGATTTTTATTTTCTCAATATTGCCGCTGAAGAAGTAAACAGAAGCCAAACCAACTGGAACCAACAGCGCGCCCATTATAAAGAATGGCGCCCAGCTTACTTTTGTTAGTTCGGGAACAAGCAGCATTGAAATTACAACGCCAAATGCGGCGGACATTCCGCCGAGTCCGGCTAATGAGCCGACCGATTTTCCCGTTAGGTAATCGCTTGGCAATGTTTGAATATTATTTATTGATACCTGAAAGCCGAATAAAATTACTGCGATAAGTAAAACTGCCGTTAATGGTGTGCTGGCATAAGCTGTTAAAACTAAAGCTGGTAAACAAATTAGATTACCTACAAGTATTACTGTCTTTCTTGCTTTGTTTACTGTCCAACCTTTTTTAATTAAGTAACCGGAAGCCCATCCACCGCCAAGACTGCCTATAGCAGCGCCAACGAACGGAACCCATGCGAAGTAACCAATCTGCTTAATATCGAAATTGAATTTTTCGAAGAGATAAATTGGAAGCCAGCTGACAAACATCCACCAAATTGGATCGAGAAAAAATCTTGATACTATTACCGAGTAAGATTGTTTATAGCTTAATAATTCTCTCCACTTTAGTACCCTTTCCTTTTTCGAACTATCAGAATTTATTTTTTGTCCGCTCGTTATATAATCCCTCTCTTCATTACTTAACCATGGATGAGTTTTTGGCAAACCTTTATTCACTATAAGCCAAGGAATTAACCAGATGAGACTAAATGTTGCTATCACCGGAAAGGTTGTTCGCCAGCCAAAGTTTGTATAAAGGAATGCAATGAGAAGTGGAGAAATAATTCCTCCAATTGCAGCGCCGGCGTTAAAAATTCCTTGCGCAAGAGCACGTTCTTTTACCGGATGCCACTCCGCATTAGATTTTGTTGCGCCTGGCCAGTTTCCCGCTTCTCCAAATCCAAGTGTAACACGCAAAGCACTAAAAGACATCAACGAATTTGATAAGCCGTGAAGCCCAGATGACAAAGACCAGATTACAATTGAGAAAACAAAACCGAGACGAGTACCAATCTTGTCATAAATCTTACCGGAGACACTTTGGCTAACCGCGTAAGCCAGCATGAATACAACAACAATCCATTTATAATCGTCTTTAGAAAGTCCCAGGTCTTTTGAAATTGAAGGCCACATAATTGCAAGCGCGTTTCGGTCTATATAATTGATTATTGTAACAAGCGAAATCAACCCGATGATCCACCAGCGCAAACCTTTTACTTGTTTCAAAATTATCTCCGTTTACTTTTAGGAAAATTATTTCTTCACAAAATCTTCGCGATGCGGCGCAAAAACATCAATAAGTAAACTATCTTCAAGCGCTACAACACCATGTTCAACATTCGATTCAAGAAAGTAAACATCTCCGGCTTTTTGTATCTTCTTTTCGCTGCCTATTGTAACTTCAAACGAGCCGCTTATTAAATAGGAAACTTGTGAATGATAATGCTTGTGAATGTATCCGACAGAACCTTTCTTGAATTCAACAAGCACTAACATCAAATCCTTATTGTAGCCTAAAATTTTTCTTCTAACACCTTCGCCAACTGTTTCCCATTCATAATCACTATTATAGATGTAACCGCTCATTCCAAATTGATTTTCCATTCTATATCTCCTTTAATTTTTCTTGCTCTTGATCTTAGTCTTGATCTTGTTCTTAATCTTGCACTATTCGTTTTCTTTATTTTTTACAAGCTTATAATTTCCGCTCCAGCGGTATTTCTTTTCTCCAATTGAAATAGAGTGCTTTTCATCAGCAGATGCTTTACCATTATTTATTAAAAG
>JBHEKZ010000449.1:0-6264 GCA_041859025.1 Melioribacteraceae bacterium
GCAGTTCGCGCAAGCTCAGAGGCTTTCTTTTGGAACGCAACAAGATCGGCTCTGTTAGTTGCTGGAATTGAAGTATTGTTCAACGGAATAACATTAAACTCAGTTGGCGGAACAATTTCTTTTTCTTGAAAATTTGCAACAAGTGAAATTGCGACTTTGTATTTGCCCGGCATTACTAAAGCACCGCCGCCTCCGCCTCCAAATCTACCTCTGCCGCCGGAAGCAACCGGTTCAAATTTTTCAACCGAAACCGGCGATGTTCCTTCGCTTCTTAAATCCCAGTTTAGTCTGCTTAATCCGCTTGAAGCCGATTTATTAATTTTTCTTACAACTTCTCCGGCTTCGTTAGTAATTGTAAAAATAAGATAAGGTGCTATTTCTAAAGATTCTTCATGCAACTCCTCAAGTGTAGGCTGTGGAATTGGCTTGTTGTCTTTTGCGGCAGCTTTCTCTTTTTCTTTACGAAGCGATTTCAATGTCTTTGGTGCTTCTTTCAAATAGTATGTGAATGTAGCGCCGAACTCAGGATTTGGTGCGCGGTAATATGATGAACCGTAAGAACCGCCTCTTCCGCTTGGTACATACATCAGTGCATCTTTTATTGGAAAGATGTGCGCGTCTTTTTCAAACAGTTCTTTTGTTATTGTGCGCAGCGGTGAGTAATCATCTAAGATGTAGAAGCCGCGCCCGAATGTAGCAACTACTAAATCTTTTTCTCTTTCTTGAATTGTGATATCCGGAACTTTTACTAACGGCATTCCGGCTTTCAACTGAATCCATTTGTCGCCGCCATCAACAGTAAAGTAAACGCCCCACTCGGTTCCAACAAAAAGTAGCTTTGGATTTTCCGGGTCTTCAACAATTGTATTAACCGCTCCGTTTGCCGGTAAATTATTTGCAATCGATTTCCAAGTTAAACCTTTGTCGGTACTCTTAATCAAATATGGTTTGAAGTCATCTCTTTTGTGATTGTTGAAAGAAGCATAAACAAGATTTTCGTCATGACGAGAGGGACAGATATCGCTAACGAGTGTAAATGTTGGAACTCCCGGAAATTCGGCAATCTTTCTCCAAGTTTTCTGATCTTCAGTAACTTGAATTAAACCATCGTCGGTTCCCGCATAAAGTAAATCTTTTCTCTTTCGCGATTCTGCTAGTGAAGTAATTAAACCAAACTGAGATGTACTTACATCCTTTGAAACTGCGTCATAATTCCAATACTTTCCCATAACTTGGAATGTATTGCGGTCGGTCTGTGTTGTTAAATCGCCGCTAATCTCTTTCCATGAATCGCCGCGATCATCACTTCTGAAAACTCTTTCTGCCGCTGTATAAAGCGTTTTGTTATTGTGAACGCTGAGCAACAAAGGAGTGTCCCAGTACCATTTAAATGTTTTCTGTCCTTTAACCGGTTCGGGACGAATATCAATTGCTTCACCACTCTTTTTATCGTAGCGAACCATTCCTCCATACTGAGATTCTGCATAAACAATATTTGGATCGGTTGGATCAATGGCAGTCCAGAAACCATCACCGCCGTTTGTTACAATCCAATCATCGTTAACCGTGCCACTGGAATAAATTGTTCTAGACGGCCCGCCGAAACTATTATTGTCTTGTGTTCCGCCGTAAACGTTGTAGAATGGAAAATCATTATCTGTATTAACGCGATAAAATTGAGTTACTGGAAAATTAGCTTTGAAGTTCCAAGTTTTTCCATTGTCGAAAGACTCGTAAATTCCGCCATCGCCGCCAATCATTAAGTGCTTTGTGTCTGTTGGATCAATCCAGATTGCA
Source organism: Melioribacteraceae bacterium (assembly GCA_041859025.1). Lineage (GTDB taxonomy): Bacteria > Bacteroidota > Ignavibacteria > Ignavibacteriales > Melioribacteraceae > Stygiobacter. Next base: position 1,798 of record JBHEKZ010000449.1, read on the forward strand.
TGATCGTCAACATGGCGGCCATCATTGCCAATCGCTCTCCAAGTTTTGCCTGCATCTTCTGTTACCTGGGAAACTGTTTCTGCCGAGTAAACTTTATCTACATCAATTGGGTCGCAATAGATTTCATTGTAGTACTGGCCTTGAGAAGTATGATCACTCATTTTTTCCCATGAAGCTCCGCGGTTCATAGAACGGAAAAATCCTCCACCATCTGCTGCTTCAACAATTAAATAAAGTACATTTGGATTTACGGGCGATATCGCTATTCCCATTCCGCCTTTATCAGAGCCGGGAAGTCCGCTCATTATTTTATCCCATGTAGCTCCAGCATCGGTTGATTTATAAACTGCTGATTCCGGTCCGCCACCAATTTTTGTAAAGATGTGTCTGCGCCTCTGTTCCGATGTCGCATATAAAACATTAGAGTCGCGCGGGTCCATTACAATGTTATTTACACCGGTATTCTCACTGATGTTAAGAACTTTATTCCAAGTCTTTCCGCCATCAACGGTTTTATATAAACCGCGTTCACCGCCAGGTCCCCATGCAGAACCTTCTGCTGCAACGTAAACAATATTTGGATTTTTATGATCAACAACAATCCCGCCAATTTGACGTGAGTCTTTTAAGCCTTTGTATGTCCAGCTTTGTCCGCCGTCGGTAGATTTATAAACTCCGCATCCATAGCCAAGTGCGCGCTGGTGATTGTTTTCTCCGGTTCCTAACCAAACAACATTTTCATTAGTTGGATCAAGAACAACAACACCCATTGAATATGATTGAACAGTATCCGCAAGTGCTTGCCATGTAGTTCCGTTATTTGTTGTTTTCCAAAGGCCGCCGCTTGCAACTGCTACGTAATATTCACTATGATCTTTCGGATTTACAGCGAAGTCTGCTATACGTCCGCTTGTAAAAGCCGGTCCAATGCTGCGGAATTTTAATCCATTAAATGTGCTGCTAGTGAGTTTGTCTTTTTCTTTTTTTTCACCTTTTGCGTCATCTTTTTTTTGTGCCGGTATAAGTTGCGCAACAGCGAGTAAAAACAGAAATATTAGCTTAAGCTTCATGGTTGCTCCAATTGATTTGAATTAGTTGTTCCTTTAGTGGTAAGTTTTTGTGAAGAGTTTTTGGTTTTTTGCAAAACAACATTGTCTTTCGATTGAGTTATGACCAAACCTATAAAAAAAATCTTTCTATTTCTAATACTAATTATTGCCTTGCCAATTCTTTTTGTTTTATTCCGGGAAGTTGACAATTTGAATGAAACCGAGAAGATGATAGAGGTAATCTATCAGAAACAGCTGGATGCAGTTCTTTTCTCGGTTAATCAATATTCGGAAGATGTTGCTAGAAACTGGATGAACAGAATAGAAGCCTTTGATAGAACAAATAGATTATCCTCTTCAGATGCCGAAGGACAGTTTGCGGGAATGATTAATGAAAATCCTTCAATCAAGAATGTTTTTGTTTCCGATACTACTTTTAAGCATAATGAAGTTTTTAATTCTTTGGGAAAACTAAAGACTGACAATGGCATTAAAGAAATACTGAAGAAACATAGCAAGCTTGTTAAACGTCTATTTACATATCAATCAGCAAATTTTAATAAAATAGAACCGCTTCCGGGCCAAGATGATATCAATAATCAATATCTGATATCAGTAACGAAAAATGGATTTCTGCATGGAATAGTGATAAATAAAGAAAGGTTTGTTAAAAAGGAATTGTCGGATAAGTTTAAAAGCTTATCACAAAGTGAATTTGCATTTATTGTCATTGATACTACGGTCCGCCGTCAAGTTTTGTCTATTGATTATTCTAAAGGGCAAAATCTTCAGCGTTCACGGAGCTTATGGATGATTCCCGATTACAAAATGGGAATTGCTCTGCAAGGAAAAACTATCGATCAGCTCGTAAGTGAACGTAATAAATCGAACATAGTACTTATAGTTATTCTTGCCGGTGTTATGATTTTAGCGGCGTTGTTTGGATTTAAAAGCATTAAGAAAGAAATCGAGTTGGCCCAAATAAAGAATGACTTTGTCTCTAATGTTTCGCACGAACTAAGAACGCCCCTCGCATTAATTAACATGTTTGCTGAAACACTTTCGCTGGGACGAGTTAAAACTGAAGAAAAGAAAATTGAGTACTATGGAATAATTCAGCAAGAAACTGAGCGGCTTTCCAAGATCGTAAATAAGATTCTAAACTTCTCCAAAATAGAAGCCGGTAAGTGGAAGTATAATTTTGCAAAAATTGACCTAAATGAAGTTGTAAAAAAAGTTTATGATGTATATAAATTCCATTTAAGCAGTAATGGAGTTGAATTTATTTTAGAATCTGCGGAGAGTGAATTAAAAATTTTAGCCGATGCGGAGGCTGTTTCGGAAGCAATAATCAATCTTATTGACAATGCTGTTAAGTATGGCGGCGATTCTAAAAAAGTAATTGTTAAAACCGGAGTCCAAAACAAAAACACTTTTGTAGAAGTAAGAGATTTTGGCGTCGGAATTACTCAAGAAGACCAAAAGAGAATCTTTGAAAAGTTTTTTCGTGTATCCACAAAGGAAGTGCATAATACAAAGGGTACCGGACTCGGCTTAACTCTAGTTAAACATATTGCAGAAGCCAACAACGGAGAAGTATCTCTAAAAAGTGAAATTGGCAAGGGAAGCTCATTCATGCTTTCCTTTCCGCTACTAGAAAATTAGGAGTTGATATGCAGAAGATTCTTATTGTTGAGGATGAACCCAATATGAGAATGGGCTTGAAAGATAATCTCGAATTTGAAGGATACGAAGTAGCTGCAGCCGCTGATGGCGAAGAAGGACTTTCAATGATTCTGAATAATTTGTTCGACTTAATTATTCTTGATGTTATGATGCCAAAGATTTCCGGCTTCGATGTTTGCAAACGAGCACGCGAAAAAGGAATAAGAACGCCGATCATTCTACTCACTGCAAAAGGAGAAGAAATTGATAAAATTGTAGGACTTGAGCTTGGCGCTGATGATTATATAACTAAACCCTTTAGTTTGCGCGAACTGCTTGCGCGTATCAAGGCAATATTAAGAAGGGTTGAAGCGCCAACCACACAGACTTTGGTTGCCAGCATTGGTAAACTAGAGATAAATTTTTCTACATATAATGCGTTTGAAGAAGGAATTAACATCCCAATGTCTCACAAAGAGTTTGAGCTTCTTAAATATCTATGTGAGCACAAAAATCAAACTGTCAGCAGAGATGAACTGCTAAAAAATGTTTGGCAGCAAGAAGCTACTACAACAAGAACTATTGATAATTTCGTTGTTAAACTTCGACAGAAAATTGAAATCAATGCTAACGATCCTAAAATTATTATTACAGTTCACGGAATTGGTTATAAGCTGATACTGTAAGTATTCGCCGCTCATAATTCGCTTTGTTTCGCATTGCGATTACCTATTACAACTTTTTACAAATGCTTACTCACGCATGACAACTTCTTTTGGGCTTCATTTGTCTTAATAAGTGAAGATCAAAAAAATAATTACAACGGAGGTGTGAGATGAGAGCAACTAACTTTACCAGCAAATTAACAAAATCCTTAACTGCAGTAATGGTAATAGTTTTATTAACCGGCAGTGTAAGCGCACAGATGGCCAACCTTGATGCTAAGAGACAAAAGAAAGCAATCGAAAATTTGATTGCTGGAATTCAATCCTCAAATGAGGGCGTAAAGCGCGATTGTATCTACTATGCAGCGCTTTATGAGCTGACAGAAACTGTTAATGTTTTGGTTGCTGAATTAAAGAAAGAGAAGAATCCCCAAAACAGAATACTAATAGCCCTTGCACTTTATAGAATAGGCGACGAAGAAGGGATTCAAGCGGTTTACGATGCTGCCTCTATAGAAACAGACGCTAAAGTAAAACGTACCTACAATGCAATTGTTGCCGAATATAAGGCAGCAAAGGCTTTTGTAGTAAATAAATAATTGTGACAATTTTTTACAATCTGTTACTTGTTTGTGGCACTCATTTTTAAACAGTAGATTATTTTTACGGAAAAAATTGGTAAAAGCATGCGTATGAGACTTTTAATAATTATGATTCTTTTCATCTTCTCGGTAGAATTTCATGCGGAGGACTGGCAGCGGCTAATTAATTTGAAAGGCCTTTGGAAATTCTCAATTGGTGATGATATTGCGCGAGCCAAACCAAATTATAATGATCAGGATTGGGAAATTATTAGCGTTCCATCCTCGTGGGAAAATGAGGGCTTTAACGGTTATAATGGTTATGCGTGGTCTAGGAAATCTTTTCTTGTCTCTACTTCTTTGAAAGAGCGTGTATTTACTTTGCGGTTAGGCAGAATTGATGATGTTGATGAAATTTACTTGAATGGTCACTTAATCGGTTCTACGGGAACTTTCCCTCCCGACTATAACACGGCTTATTTTGCTTGGCGGGAATATCATGTTCCT
>JBHEKZ010000491.1:0-3661 GCA_041859025.1 Melioribacteraceae bacterium
TCTTGAAAAGGAAAAAATGATGAACTATATAACTATTTCAGCAAATTCATTTTTCCCGATGCGGAATACTGACCTACGTTTATTCTATACAAGTATATTCCACTTGAAATTTTTTGCTGCTGCTCGTTGGTACCATCCCACTTTGCAATATAGTTGCCAGCTGGTAAATCTTTGGCAAAAAGCCTTTTAATCAATTCCCCATTAATTCCGTAAATATTAACTTCTGTAAACTTGTTAGCAAGTTTATAAGGAATAGTGAACAAAATATTTGTTTCCGGATTAAATGGATTTGGATAGTTGGCAGCACGAAGATCATACGAATCCGGCAATTCATTTTGGCCAAAATTTTCTTGGATATCCGTAAGCAACTCCGATCCTATTCCTCTCTTTGCCCCTATGCTTGTTGCGAGATAATTATTCACCCAATCGGGCCTTTGAGCCTTACCCAAATAAGTTTGAATCCATTCTTCATCGTTTATCCTAACAAAGCCGGTAGTTGTATATTCAAAGTAGCTTGAAACCGGGCCGGCGAAAGCCATATCTCCAACCCCGGGGAGGTTTGCCACAACCACACATAGATTAGGGTGACCAGTACCCGAGTGCTTTACCCAGCCAATCGGATTTCCATATTCATCATATTCAGAGGTGTGGAAATCGGCAACAATCTTTTTCCCTAAACTTGAGCTAACTAAATAATGAGGATAAAGTAATTTTGTTTGATACCAACCATTGTAAGAAACAGCACAACCGGCCTCTTCTACAAAGAGAACCGAACGAAGAAATTTCTTCTCGGCTTCACTGAATAATTGATTTGATAATTCCTTTTGCGCAATTGTACCAAGTGTATCCATAACTAAAGAAAATTTCTGAAAATACTCTTTCTGCAATTGCATATCTATTGATAGCTGATTTAGCTTATCAATTGTCTTAACAGCCATATTTTTCATTGATTGATAAAAGGCCGGAACCGGTTCAACATAACTGTATGGGTAAGAACAAGTAAAGCCGCCGGAGTAAGATTGCTTAGCATATAAAATATTATCATGCCTTAATTCAGTCCAAGAAGAAACCTGAGAATTTATTTTTTGCTGCCACCAAGCTGCTGTCTGCATATATGCTGGAAGATTATCCCGTTCAGCCGGAGGATTTAAGGAACGAATCGAATTTAGCCAAAGATTATAAATTGAATTGTCCCAAAAGTCGTTGCCGTATGAATCTACCAAATATCTTAATCCGGCTAGGTTCTTAGCGTATTTATACTTATCAATTTCAGGTTGAAGCAACTGAGCGCTTGCTGAATTTCCCAATGCAAACAAAATATCCAGAGTTGAAGGAAGCATTCTTTTAATTTCATTTTCGATTCTGTCATAAACAACATTTCCGGTAATGTAGGAGTCAATCACAAATCTTTGTCCAAACAAAAGGAATGCAGATGCCGGCTTTATTTGTTCTGCAACCAGCGGATTGCTACTCAAAAGCTGCGATAATATTCTTTGCTCTGAGAAAGCCTTGGTTGCAAGTGTATCTTGAAACAATTTAACGTTGTTACTGTCCATCAAGCTTTCACATTTAGTAATGTTTACATCTGCAAAAACCGATTTTAGTTGCTCTACAGTTACGTTATCTTGCTCTCCCACAAACAACTGAATCGATTTTTCAATTTCGTTAAACAACTGCTGCGAATTTGAAAGAGACAGCAGTTCCGCTATCAGATAAGAATCAACAATCTGACGCTGGACATCTTTTTTCATTTTAGGATCTGTTATTACGTTCGGCTTAATTAAGTACAGCTCTGTTCTACCTAACCAAATCATAGATTGAAAGTACTTTGCTAATTGCGGGAATTGTTCATCAGTATAGTGTCCGCGAACTTTAAACTGGCTGTAATCCATTTTTCTGTTTAACTCACCAAACAGAGGTTTTTCGACCACGCTAAGTAAATTAACATAGTTTTGAATTTGATTAACCTCTTCTGCAGTGCTTTTGTAATATGGCTGAAATGATTTGCCAAGTAATTTCAACGCTACTGATAAATACAAATCAGCGTCTTGCAGCGAGTTTTTCATTTCCGAAATTGCAGAATATTTATGTTCAAGTTCGCTCATCTTGGAATGCATACTTAACAGCAAATCGCCCAATTTTGGGATTATGAAGTCGATCTCAAGACCTTTTAAAATTGCATCGTAAGATTCATGGAATGCATTATGAACTAGATCAGTGGAGATAAAGAGAGGTAAATCTTTCTTCCAAACATCTGCCAACATTTGTCTCATACTAAATTGTACAAGACGTTCTGTAACAACAAAACCATTTTTAATCAAAAGATTATTCTCATCATTAGTAAACTGATATTTAATCTTGATGCTATCGAGGTATTTTGCTTCCAAAGGAAAAGTAGAAATTTTGTTAAGGAATTTTCCACCGCTGTACAAATTACTGAGCTCACTATAGGTTAAATTCTCATAATCGGCTAAAAACTGTTTGTATGCATTCATACTGAAATTAAAATTCTGAGCATTCAAATTATGGAAGAGTATAAGAAGAGCGGTTAGAAGAAATGTCTTTATCATAAACACCCCGTTTATTAGTAACAACGTACCAATATTATCCTTAAAAAAACAGAGCAAAAAAAAAGCCGCTATCTGTATCCAGAAGCGGCTTTTAACAATATCAAATCTTACTTATTCTTCAGTATGAGCTAACCAGAATCCACCAATTGATGCAAGCTGAGTATCGCCCCAAACTTCTGCCATAAGTACAAATCCGTCTCTAGAGATACCAGTTGCCCTGATGCTATAACGAACTTGAGTAGCTTTTTCAGCATCTAGCAATGAAGGCATAATGATAACTTTTGGCTTTTTATCAAAAGGCTTAGCAAAGTTAATTTCATACTCAACAATTCTCTTACCTTGGTTAGCATGCAAAGTATAGTTTTGGCTATCCTTGGTATAGAAAAAATTACCGCTTTGTACTTGAACTTGTCCGTAGCTTACTGAATAAGCAAATAACAAAACAACGATTGATAAGAAAGCTTTCTTCATTTGGAACCTCCTTGATTAGTTGATGTGATCGTAAATCCACTTGTTTAAACTTGAGAATAATAGTGGATTTTGTCAATTAACTTTTTAGAAAAGTTTTGCTAAAGTGATAAACAACGATTCGTCGTTTTAGAGATGTAATTCATCTTTCATCAAGGAAAGAGTCTCTTCAATTGAGCGGGGTCTGTAATCCAGCTCAGTTTCGGCCTTAAGATTGATTAAGCCCGAATTTAGGGGTCTGGCGGCTTGCTGGTGCAACTCTTTTGTAAGTATAGGTTTCACTAACGATTTATCTAACTTAAAATAATCGGCAATGCGAAGTGTAAAATCAAATCGAGAAAGCAATTCTTTACCTCCAAGATTGTAAACTCCCTCTTTCTTGCTTTCGTATATTTTATTAATTCCGGAAATTAAATCATCGATGTAGGTGGGATTATTGATCTGGTCTGTTACTATTTTAATTTCCTTCCCATCTCTCAATGAAGTAATTACCCAACGAACAAAATCGGGACGGCTATGTTTAGCTGGTCCGTAAAGAACATTTGTCCTAAGTATTGTATTTCTCACTCCGCTTGAACGAATAGAGTTTTCAGATGCTAATTTCGATCTGCCGTAGTAACCAA
>JBHEKZ010000369.1:0-3036 GCA_041859025.1 Melioribacteraceae bacterium
AATTAGAAAAGTTGAGACAACTACAAAGAGAAGTGGAACCGTCAAAACAGAACTTACATATTCACCTATATCAATCCCTATTCCAACAGTATTGAAAATATCATTCAATTTAGGCGAGGCAAACATTCCGGATGCTCCGGCTATGGCAGAAAAGAAAGATAACGGAAGAATGGGGAGATCGGCCAAAATTAAAGGCTCGGTTGTAATGACCTACGCAAACTATAAGATTAATAAAGGAATCTCGGATAAGATTTTTGAGGAAAAAAAGAAATAAAATAGGCGAGATGTTTCTTCATCTCGCCTCATAATTTTTATTTATTTGAACCAACGATATTCAAAGTAACTTCAATATTTTCAGAAACTTTATTTCCAATAACCGCATTATCAATATTGTAATCGGAGAGGTTGATTTTAAACTTTGTTCTCAATCCTAATAGATCTCCCGGCGCGCGCTTTTGAGTTTGTTCGCTTTCATCTAAATAAACTACTTCCGCATCTGTAGTAATTTCTTTAGTAACACCATGAAGAGTAAAACTTCCCTTCGCTTTGAACTCAATTTTGTTGTCGGCAGTTTGTTTTGCAGCTTCTGCTGACTTTAATTCAAAAGTTATTTCGGGGTACTTCTTCTCGTCAAGCCAGTTAGCGCTTTTCATGTGCGAGTTTCTGAGTTCAATCCCGGTATTCATTGAGGCAACTTTGACGGTAATTCTTCCTTTAGCGGTTTTAGCAAAGTTTGCTATATCAAAAGAAAGGCTGCCGGAAATTGCATTCACAGTTCCGTTAATATCTTCGAGTGGCGTTGTACTAAAAAATGTAATCTGATTTCTACCGGCTTTGTCTTCAAAATTGAAAGTTTGATTTCCCTTAGCCTTAACTTTAAATGCTTGGGCGTTTATAGTAATTGAAGAAAGAAGCAAAAGAGAAGTAAAAAATTTGAATCTATTCATGTCAATTCCTTTCGGATTTAGGTTTGTTTCTTAAAATGAAAAATGATATAACTCCAGCTACAATAGCAACTCCACTAATTATGGCGCTTAGGTCAAGTCCCCACACAAACTTATCTACCCACTTCTTTTCAGTCCAGCCAAAGAGCTCATCCTTTTGCTCAACTAAGACTTGTGTTTTGGTAAAAAATTCTGTTCCGTAAGCAAACCAAACGACTATGGATGATACAATTATTGTTATAGTGGAAATCAAAACCACTTTTTGTTTCTTGTTCATAACCAGTCTTTGCTGTTAAAGTTGAATTAATGTTATAACAGCAAATCGCCGCCTAAAGGTTCACTTAGATTTTATTATGTGACAACTTTGGTTAAATTGATTCTCATAAGCGAATCATGTAATTTTTCAGCCGTTCAAACGATAGTTAATAATTTTTCATCTATACAAGCGGAACAATCATGAAAATCCATGAATATCAAGCAAAGGAAGTGTTAAAGAAATACGGTGTACCAGTTCAAGATGGAATTGCGATAAAAGAATTGTCGCACTTTGATTCTGCCATCAGCGAACTGCAGGCACGAGGAATCAATCAATTCGTAGTAAAATCGCAGATTCATGCCGGCGGTAGAGGTAAAGGTAAACTCTTTAATCCATCAAACCGGGAAGAATTAATTCTTGAAGGCGGTGTTAAATTTACTACCGATATCGAAAAAGCCAGAGATTATGCAGCTAAAATGCTTGGCAATTTATTGGTCACTCATCAAACCGGTGAAGAAGGCAAACTTGTTCAAACACTTTTTATTACAGAAGGATTAGATTATAAGAAGGAACTCTATTTGGGAATTCTTCTTGATCGTGGTGTTTCTAAGAATGTAATAATGGCTTCAACTGAAGGCGGTGTTGAGATTGAAAAAGTTGCCGAAGAAACTCCGGAGAAAATTATTAAAGAATGGATAGAGCCTTCTACCGGAATTCAGGCTTTTCAGGCAAGGAAAATAGCGTTTGGTTTAGGACTTGAAGGCGCTGCCTTTAAGAGTTTCACAAACTTTATTATGAAACTTTACAAAGCTTATGAAGAAACCGATGCATCTATGCTAGAAATCAATCCGCTGATTATTACAAATGATGATAAAATAGTTGCGCTAGATGCAAAAATGAATTTTGATGACAACGCGCTTTATCGTCATCCCGAAATTGTTGCTTATAGAGATTTGAATGAAGAAGCTCCGCTTGAGATTGAAGCTTCAAAATTCAATTTGAATTACATAAAACTAGACGGCAATGTTGGTTGCATGGTTAACGGTGCCGGATTAGCAATGGCTACAATGGATATCATTAAACTTGCCGGCGGTGAACCTGCTAACTTTTTAGATGTTGGCGGCGGAGCTAATAAAGAAACTGTTGCTAACGGATTTAAAATCATTCTTTCCGATCCGAATGTAAAAGCTTTACTTATTAATATTTTTGGCGGAATAGTACGTTGCGACCGTGTTGCACAAGGCGTAATAGATGCGGTGAATGAAGTAGCCGTCACTGTTCCAATTGTAGTTCGATTGGAAGGAACTAATGCAATTGAGGCTAAAGAAATGCTGGAAAATTCGGGATTGAATTTTTCTGTTGCAACAACACTTCAGGATGCCGCACACAAAGTTACTTCAGTATTAGCTACTGTATAAAATTTGCCCCGGTTTAATAAGCCGGGGCACTTCTTGAAACTTTATCCATCTTCTTTATGTTACACTATAAAATTAAAAATGCAAAATGATTGAAATAAAAATTACAACTGACAGTGCCTTGCAATTACTTCTTGAGAGAATGAAGTTTGAGCTAAGATTAAGACAAAAGTCGGGATTACTGCAACCCGGTTTCCGTTTGGAAGATTTGTCCTATAAAGAGGCTTTTAGAATTGTTGAAGCTTCGGTCTTCGATACAATATTTTTGCTTCCGGTTGAAATTATTACATCGCAGTCCAATCTAGTTTCAATAATTACCTCTACTGTAAAAGCATTATCGCATGTTCTTAACCGGGAAGAATTTATGCTATTTACGGAAGCGCACTCCTTAAGATTGATAGAACCCATCAGAAAATTCTTA
>JBHEKZ010000513.1:0-5319 GCA_041859025.1 Melioribacteraceae bacterium
TTACTCATTATTTAACAAATTAGCTTTCGGCTACATCTTAGCTAAAAGTCGGCTGAAGCAAATTTGTTTTAGTCTTCTTACAACCCTTTGCTTTTCCAACAACAAATTATACTCAAACCGCGCTAATCTTTCCAGATTGCACTAGCTTTGGATTTGTTTCCGCTGATTTCTTTGATTCTAAAAGCTCATTACCCTATTTTTACGCCGCAATTAAGTGATAAGGCTATGTCAGTTACACCATTAATGGCGCAATACGCAAAGGTTAAGGAAAGCTACCCGGATACGGTTTTGCTCTTCCGCGTCGGCGATTTTTTTGAAACCTTTGATGAAGATGCAAAAACGGCATCTAAAGTATTGGGTATTACTCTAAATAAAAGAGCTAACGGCGCAGCCGGAGAAGTTCTACTCGCGGGATTTCCGCATCATGCAATTGATACTTATTTACCAAAACTGGTTCGTGCCGGTTATCGCGTTGCTGTCTGCGAGCAGATGGAAAATCCAAAATTTGCGAAAGGAATTGTTAAACGTGAAGTTGTAGAAGTTGTAACTCCGGGAGTCGCAATTTCAGATAAACTTCTCGACCACAAAAAAAACAATTACGTACTATCAATCTACATTGAAAATGAAATTGCCGGTTTAGCTTTTGCTGATATTTCCACCGGCGAGTTCCAGACTTATGAAGTAAAACAAAGTGAAATTGCTCAGCAGTTTGGCGCGATAAATCCTTCAGAAATCTTAATTCCGAAAAAGACAAAGCAAATACTTGAGCCGATAATTAATAAGGCTGTTCCTTCAGCAAGAATTACAAGAATTGATGACTGGATTTTCGATTTCGGCTATGGCTCGGAACTGTTGATGAATCACTTCAATACCAAGAACCTGAAAGGATTTGGAATTGAGAATTTCCACACGGGAATTTGCGCAGCCGGCGCCGCATTAAACTATTTGCGCGAAACTCAGAAAGCTAATCTTACTCATATAAATAAGATTTCACGTTTCAATCCTTCCGATTATATGCTGCTGGATTACTCGACTAAACGTAATCTTGAAATTACATTTACAATGCAAGAAGGTGAACGGGAAGGTTCTTTAATATCTATTCTGGATAAGACAGAAACTTCGATGGGCGGAAGAATGCTGAAGAAGTGGATTACCTCCCCGCTTAGAAGATTAGAACCGATATTAAAACGGCAAGAATGCATAGATGAATTTGTTAATAATAAAACGCTCAGAAAGAATTTACAAAACGAACTTAGCGAGATTGGCGATCTAGAAAGATTAACTTCTAAAGTTTGTACCGGAAGAGTTAATCCAAGAGAAATAGTAAGCTTAAAATCGTCATTAAAAAAAATTCCGCTACTAAAACAGCTTCTCGATCAATCATCAGTTGAGACTATTACTGCGATAAATCAGAAACTAAATTCGCTGGAAAAACTTACCGAGAAAATTGAAGGCGCGATTGCTGATGATCCGCCTCTTGCAATGTCTGATGGCGGAATAATTCGCAAAGGTTATAATGCTGAGCTTGATGAGCTTCGGTCATTATCAACAAATGCGAAAGACTGGATTGCCAATCTGCAAAAAACTGAACGTGAACGGACAAAAATTTCGTCGCTCAAAGTAAGCTACAATAAAGTTTTCGGTTATTACATTGAAATCAGCAATGCCAATAAAGAGAAAGCACCGGATAATTATATCCGCAAGCAAACTCTAGTAAATGGTGAACGTTTCATTACTCCGGAACTGAAAGAGTATGAAGATAAAATTCTGAATGCTCAAGAGAATATTCAGAATCTTGAGTTTAAGCTTTTTGATGAAATTAGAATAGCAGCCGCGCAAGAAGCGGAAGCAATTCAAGAGAATGCGCAGCTTATTGCAATGCTCGACTGTTATCAATCACTTGCCGAATGCGCGGTTGAATACAATTACACCAAGCCGGAACTAAACAACTCCGACACGTTGGAAATTATAGATGGACGTCATCCGGTTGTAGAAAGGATTTTGCCGCCTGGAGAAAAATACACACCAAACAGCTGTAAGCTGTCATCATCGGAAGAACAGATAATTATTCTTACCGGGCCGAACATGGCCGGTAAATCCGTTTATCTGCGGCAAATGGGTTTGCTTGTTTTGATGGCGCAGATTGGATCGTTTGTTCCGGCAAAGAAAGCGTCAATTGGTTTGGTTGATAGAATTTACACACGAGTTGGCGCCAGCGATAATATCTCTGCCGGCGAATCAACATTCTTAGTTGAGATGCAAGAAGCCGCCAACATTTTGAATAACGCGACGAGTAAAAGTTTAATCCTGCTTGATGAAATTGGACGAGGAACAAGCACATTTGATGGAATTTCAATTGCATGGGCAATTACGGAATATCTGCACGAGAATGTGAACTTAAGCGCAAAAACACTCTTTGCTACTCACTATCACGAGTTAAATGAAATGGCAGAGATTTTCCCACGCATCAGAAATTTCAAAGTGGAAGTGCGAGAGTATGGAGATAAGGTAATTTTTCTTCACAAAGTAACTTCCGGAGGAGCCGATCACAGTTACGGAATTCAAGTTGCACAGATGGCAGGCTTGCCTCAGTTTGTAACGAACCGCGCAAAGGAAATTCTTGTTAATCTGGAAGGCAAAGAATTAACACCTTACGAATTAAAGAAGGCGAAACTTTCCAAGATTAAACAGCAAGATGAAATGCAGATCAGCTTGTTCGAAATGAAAGATGATTCTCTTAGAAAAGAAATTTCCGATATTGCGATAGACAGTTTAACCCCGCTCGAAGCATTAAATAAACTTAGCGAACTAAAGAAGCATATAGATGAAAACAAAGAATAGTGTTTTAATAGCAGATCAAGATTACGATCAAGAGCAAGAGTTGAAAGTTACAGTACGCAGATATTTTTTATTTCTTGTTCTTTTAATCATGCTGGCATCTTGCGGAAAGAATTATACGCCGGAACAAGAAGCGTATATCAAAAAGATTGAAGACTTCCGAGCTAAGAAAAATGACGAAATGAAGAACGATCCATCTTCCCCGTTTAATTTCAAAGGCAAGGTCGAGTTCCATAATCTGAATTACTTTGATGTTGATCCCGATTTTGTATTCAAGAGTAAATTGAGTGAATATGAGAAGAAAGACACCGTTACAATTTTCGGAACTAAAGGTGAGCCGAGAAAAGCAGTCAGGATCGGGTATGTTCAATTCAACCATGAAGACAAGAATTACAAGATCAGCGTCTATGAAGGGACAACAAAAACCGGGCAGACTTATCATTCAATCTGGTTTACAGATTTGACAACTAACAAAGAATCTTACGGAGTTGGTCGATATTTAGATTTTGAATTAGTTAGCGATCCAAATTATCTTTACGAAGTAGATTTTAACTTAGCATATAATCCTTACTGCGCTTACAGCAGTAATTATTCTTGCGCAATTCCAACCAAAGAAGATTTTATTCCGGTTGAGATTAATGCCGGCGAGAAAAAATTTCATGATTAATTCCGTAGTAAATCCTACGGGCGAAGGAGAATAAATTGGTAGTTATTTTACAAAAGAACGCGTCAGAAGCTCAGATAGAAAATGTAGTTAAACATTTAGAAGACTATGGCTTCCAAATTCATAAGTCAACAGGAACAGAAAGAACAATTATCGGCGCAATTGGCGTAAAACCAAACTTCGATACAAGAAACATAAGCATATTAGATGGAGTTGATGAAGTTTATCGTGTTACAACTCCATTCAAACTTGCCGGAAGAAGTTTTCAGGAGAGCAACACTGTTATAAAGATTAAGGATGTTGAAATCGGCGGCAATCATGTTATAATGACGTCCGGTCCTTGTTCTGTTGAAAGTGAAGATCAAATTTTCCGTCTTGCAAAAGTTGTTTCCGATTCCGGCGCAAAAATTTTAAGAGGCGGTGCTTTCAAACCGAGAACTTCTCCATATGCATTCCAAGGAATGGGAGAAGAAGGTTTAAAACTAATGCGCGCAGCTGCCGATAAGTATAATCTTCTAGTTATCACAGAAGTTATGCAGATTGAACAAATTGACTTGATATATAAATACACAGACATTTTTCAAGTCGGTGCACGCAACATGCAAAACTTTTCTTTGCTTAAAGAATTAGGTAAAGTGGATAAAGCCGTTATGTTAAAACGCGGTATCGCTGCAACGATCGAAGAATGGCTAATGTCGGCAGAATACATTTTAGCCGGAGGCAACAAAGATGTTGTACTCTGCGAGCGCGGCATAAGAACTTTCGAAAATTATACGCGCAATACTTTTGATCTTTCGGCAATTCCAGTTGTTCATAAAAAAAGTCACTTGCCTATTATTGCAGATCCTTCTCATGCAACGGGATTAAGAGATCAAGTTCCTCCAATGGCACGCGCTGCTGTTGCTGCCGGCGCAGATGGATTGATGATAGAATTTCATCACGATCCGGAAACAGCATTGAGCGATGGACCACAAGCTTTACTTCCAGCTACTTATCTGAAATTAATGGATGAGTTAAGATTAATTGCAAAGGCTATTGGCAGGACACTCTAATTGGAAATAAAAAGTGTTTCAATAATTGGGTTAGGTCTAATCGGCGGTTCGATTGCAAAATCTTTGAAGGTTAGTAATCTACCGCTTTTTATTTCCGCTTTCGATAATGAAAATGTTCTTAAAACTGCTCTTGCAGATAATGTAATCGATCGCAAACTTAACTCAATTGATGAAGCACTAGAATCGGAATTAATTTTTCTCTGCTTGCCCTTAGATTCTTCCATTTCTGTTTTCAAAGAACTCGCACCGAAACTCAGCGAGAAAAATCTTCTTACGGATGTCTGCGGCGTTAAAAGCGTATTTCACAAGGAATGGAAAGAATGTAACTCCAAAGGTTTCTTTACCGGCGGGCATCCGATGACCGGAAAAGAGAAAGGTGGATTTGAAAATTCCGATTCCCTCCTATTCGAAAACTCCATTTACATTATTACGAACGAAGCAAAAGACTTTTTCGGCTGGAATGATTTTATAGACATTCTACATTCTCTGGGCGCGAGAGTCGCACTGTTAAATCCAAAAGTGCATGATATGGTTGTTGCTTCAGTAAGCCATCTTCCTCAGCTTGTTGCAGTTTCACTTATCAACTCCGCTAATCTTAAAGATAGTGACATTAATTTTTATGATTATGCAGCGGGCGGATTCCGCGATATGACTCGCATTGCGTCAAGCGCATTTGATATCTGGGAACCTATTGTAAGACAGAACAAGGATAAAATTCTTTCGGCCCTTACTTCTTTCGAAGAAGAACTTCACGAAATGAGAAAG